>CAYYNP010000026.1:0-56361 GCA_964472545.1 uncultured Planctomycetaceae bacterium
AGGAGATCGTCACCTACCCTCCACTTTGTGCCATTTGAGTTGAAACACTACATCCTTGAAGAGGAAAACCGGACGACGTTATCGAACGAGCAAGCGCAGCTTCGTTGAGTCCCGTCGCTAATTGGTTTTCAGATGGGTTCAGTTCAGATTGATTCATTGCGTTTCGCGTAGTCTCCTAACTTGTACTCATACAGCTTGTGTAGTGTTTCGACCCAACTGGCACGAGGGGGCTATCGTAGTTTACGCGAGATCGCAAATGTACATCAGCGTCGACATGCTCTGGATTCTGCTGTGATCCTCGGCGTAGACATGCCATCCTTGTATGTGCCCGGAGGGTACTGGAAGACAATCGTGGCTTGAGTCTGGAGTGTTCGAAAAAGGAGGTATCCCCGAACCAGCAACGGGGGTGGGGTTGTTTGGTACGATCACGTACAGGTCTTTCGAGTGGTTTGGGGCAGAGTCTTCATAGAGTTCGACACGGTAATCGCCACCTTCAACAAGTGCTTTCACGTCCAAGGTTACTATGGACCGTCGTGTTCCGTACGTGGTGTCAATGTTGCTCGAATCGTGTTTGGGTGTGATAAGCGTTCCAGCGTCATAAGCATCAAGAACGAACTCTGTGAAATCAGCGAGAGTCAACGGCATTGCATGCTCCTTCACCGCGTGCAACAAGTGGCTTGCCCAGCAGGGCAGTGCGTGTGGCGTTCATTGCGTGGCAGGGCGCGACTGCCGAGCTTCTTCGCGGGGCCGGCTCCCGGATCATATTCATAACGGTACCCGGCCCTCCTGGACAAGCCGGTAGTGGCACCGGACTTGGTAACTTGGTAGAGTGAGTGACGGGGCAATCCCGGGATTCACGGTTTCGGAGGATCGACAATGAACAATCTCAGCCGGCGGGAGTTCTTACAGCGGTCGAAGCGGACGGGGCTTGGACTGGCGGCGGGGGTGACGGTCCTCGGTAACGCAGCGTCGGTTCGCGGGACGCCGGCGGCGGAGAAGGTTGTTTTGGCGGCGGTTGGGGTACGAGGACGGGGGGCGCATTTGGCGCAGGGGTTTTTGGAGCGGGGCGATTGTGAGTACGCGTACTTGGCCGACGTCGACTCGAACCTCTTTGGGCCGCGGGGCGATGCGATCGCGGCGCAGCAGGGCGGGAAGAAGCCGACGTGCGTGCGGGACTTTCGCCAGGCGCTCGACGATCGGGACGTCGACGCGATCATCGTGGCCACGCCGGATCATTGGCACGCGCCGGCGACCGTGTGGGGCTGCCAGGCCGGCAAGGACGTCTACGTGGAGAAGCCGGCCAGCCACAGTTGTTGGGAAGGGCGGAAGATGGTCGAGGCGGCGCGGAAGTACGATTGCGTGGTGCAGATCGGCACGCAGAACCGCAGTGCCCCGTATAACCTCGAAGCCCTGAAATACATCCGCGACGGCAAGCTGGGCGACATCCACATGTGCCGCATCTACAACCAGAAGTCGTGGACCAACCGCCCCAAGGTGCCCGACAGCGATCCGCCGGACGGGCTCGACTGGGACTATTGGAACGGACCGGCGCCCGAGGGGCGCTATAACGCGGCAAGGAAGGGCTACTGGAACCACATCTGGCGATACTCCGGCGGCGACATCGCCAACGACGCCAGCCACCAGATCGATCTGGCCCGCTGGCTGATCGGCCAGACGTATCCCAAAACGGTCTATTCGGTCGGCGGGCGGTTCGCCAGCGAGGGCGTGGCCGAAACGCCCGACACGCAGGTGGCGGTTTACGAGTGCGAGAAGATGGTGGTCACGTTCGAGTTGACGCTCTACACGCCCTACATGCTCAAGACCGACGGCGTGCTGCGTCAGAGCGACATGTTCCCCTATTGGCCGCAGAACGCCACGCGGATCGAGATCTTCGGCACCGAGGGGCTGATGTGCGTGGGGCGGCACGGCGGCGGATGGCAGGTCTACGTGCGGCCGAGCAACCGCCAGCCGGTGGTCAAGTCGCAGAAGTACGGCCGCTTCCCCGATCCGCCACACAAGGAGAACTTCATCCAGTGTGTGCGCAATCGCCAGCGCCCCAATGCCGACGTCGAGGAGGGTCACCTCAGCGCGCTGTGGATCCACTACGCCAACATCAGTTACCGCACCGGCGGGCAGAAGCTCACGATCGACCCGCAGACGGAGACCATCGTCGACAACCCGGAGGCGATGAAGCTCTTCAAGCGGGAGTATCGCGCGCCGTATACGATCAGCGATCCGGTATAGAGTTCCAGCGCCGCGCTAGAAATTATACGTTACACCCGCCGACACGCCGTAAAGCACCAATTCGCCGTTGAAGTCGATCTCGGCGAATTCGGGGATGTTGGCCATGCAAGCCGGGAACTGATTGTCGGCCAGGCCGATCCCGGAGATCACGATCAGGTGCGAGCCGATCCGGGCAGACCAGCGGCAACTGATCTGGAAATCGAGGCTGACGTCGATCTGCGTGAGGAAGGCTATTTGGTTGTCCGACGATTCGACCGGGAAGTTGCCCGTGGGCACCAGCGGCACGGCCAAGGTGCCGTCGCCGAGGTAGGCGCTGAAGAACTGATTGACGTGGTTGTTGTAGAGCCCGAACTTTGGGGCGACCGCCAGCCGCCAGCGGCCGAAGTGAAACGCCCCGGACGCGCCGACCTGGACGCCGATCATGTTGTTGGAGATCCGCTCGTCGAGGTAGGCTTCTTGTGCGGGGTCTTCACCCCAATCGAATCCGTTGATCAGACTACCCAGCATCAGGCCTTCCTTGAAGCGGAAGAGCCGCACGCCGGCCATCCACTGGACGTCGAGCCCCATGGCGTAGCCACCTTCGAATTGGCCGTTGACGAAGTTCAGTTCGACGTTGTGGATTTCGTCGGTCCGCCAGATGCGGTGCGAATCGGCCCCGTCGAACCAGGCGGGAGCGGGCGTGCCGTTGAAGGCGATGGAATCGACGATCAGCCCCGCCGGCACGCTGACGTGGCCCGGACCGCTGGTCTCGAACATGTCGTCCTCGGAGTCGAGCAGCCAATAGGCGCCCTCGAGGGCCGACTGTCCGGAGGCGAAACGGCGGCCAAAGCGCAACTCACCCCCCAGCCGCCAGCGAATACCGACGTCGTCGCTGCTGGCCAGTTGGAACATTGGGTCATCCGAGTCGCAACTCGTCCACAAGCTGTTGGGGCGGTTGCGGCAGAGGGAAAGCACGGTGGTCGAGGCGTACCAGGGGCTGTAGCCGCGGCCGAATCTGCCGGCGCGTAAGGCGTGGCGGAACCGCGATACGGCCGGCATGATGCCGTCGGAGTAGCCGTAGCCCCCGGGATCGTGGCCGCCGGCGTGGTAGCCGTCCTGATAATAGTCACCCTGGTCGTATCCGGCCAGCGGATAGCCGCCGTGTTGATGCCCACCGCCGGGATAGCCTCCATGTTCGTAGCCGTGCATCGGTTGCCCGCCGTACGATTGTCCGCCGTACGATTGTCCGCCGTACGATTGTCCGCCGTGATACGGTTGCGTGCCGTAGTCCGGTTGGGAGCCCATGGGTTGCCCACCCGGATATCCGGCCGGATATCCGCCCGTTGCCGGAGCGCCCGGGCCGTACGCGTTGCCGTGCGGCGGCGTTTCCCATTGGCCGGCCGAGGGATGGGCCTGGGCCGACGGGTCTTGCGGCATCTGCGATCGGTAGGCCGGCGCCGCCGCCACGGGGCGCATGGCCGGTACGGCCCCCAACGTCGGCGACGGACGGCGCGATGGGGCGGGCTGTCGGCCGGCCGGATTGCGCGGCGGGGGAGGCGTGCGTTGCGGCGGGGCTCCCCACGACGTCGGCCCGGGTTGCATTCGAGGAATACGCTGGCTCGCCTGGGCACCGCGCGGCAGTTGGCGCCGAGCGCTGGGAGGCGGAGCAGGTTGCGTCGGCGCATAGCCCCGGGGTTGGTTCGGCGCGTAGGGTGGCGCCGCGGCGGCCGGATAGCGCGTCGGCTGCGACGGGCCGGAGGCTCGCGCGCCCCAACCGGATTGATATCCCCAACCGGCAGACGGGCCGGTGGTCGGGGGCGGTGTCCAACTCGAGCTGCCCGACGAACTCATCGGGTCGGTTCGCATGGTCGGTCCGCCCCAACCGCTTGCCCCGCCCCAACCGCTTGCCCCGCCCCAACCGCTTGCCCCGCCCCATCCGCCTGCCCCGCCCCAAGACGGCGCACCGCCGTAACCGGTGGTGCCGCCCCATGTTGGCCCCGAATAGGTAGACGCCGCCCGGCTGGGAGCATTGCTTGCGGGGGGCGCACCGTAGGACGGCGCGGCATTGCGATACGCGGAGTTGCCCCAGGTCGATTGGGCCACGCGCAATTGGGGCACGGACCCAAGCGTGCGATAACCGTCGGCTTGCCCATCGCTCGGCGGCACGGCGGCTACGTTCGCGCCGGACAGCCGAAGCATCTCCGGCGAACCATATAGCCCGAACTGGGCCCCCGCCGTGGTGGCGGCCAGCAAGACGACAAACAGGAGAATCGTCGTTCGCATTGGCGTCATCTCTCGGTTTTCTCCCTCCCAGATCAGCGGCGCAACGAACGTGCCGGGAAACACCATCCCCCAGCTAGGGGGTTTTTGGCGACATGTTCCGATGTATTGGTCATCGGCGTCTGTGGGCAACCCACAAAATGCAACTACTCGTTGCCGTCGCACTTTTTGCTAGAACCGGAACGACCGGGCGCTACAATCGGCAGAAACGGCACGGACTTCTCGAACGACCCACGGCCCGCCGTTTCACCAATTTGACTCCGCTCGCCCCGCCGCGTCGCGTTCATTACCCACCGCAGACGCCGCACGTGACGTGTCTTCTCTTCCGATAAGACTTTGGTCGGCTATAGGTGACCGGGCGAGAGGCCAAACTCCGGCGAGTTCGGCTACGTTTGGCGGGAGCTGCCGGCAAGCACTTCGGCGGCCAGCGCGTGGTAGTCTTCCGCCCCGTGGGAGCTGGGGGCGTATTGGAGAATCGACTGCCCGAAGCTGGGCGCCTCGGCCAGGCGGATGTTTCGCCGCACGCGCGTCTTGAACAACTGCGCGGCCGACCAGGGCGAACGGCGCTCGCGGCCGGCTTGGAGAAAACCCTCGACGTCTTGGCTCACTTCGGCCGCCAGCCGGGTGTTCGTGTCGAACATGCAGAGGATCACTCCGGTCAGCCGCAGCCGGGGGTTGATCTGATCGGCGACCAACTCGATCGTCTCGAGCAGCTTGCTCAGCCCGTGCAAGGCCAAGAAATGGGGTTGCAGCGGGATGAAGACCTCGTCGGCGGCGGTCAGGGCGTTGAGCGTGAGGATTCCCAGCGACGGGGGGCAATCGATCAACAGGAAGTCGAACGACCGCCCATCCTCGGAAAGCCGGTCGCGCAGGGCCGACTCCCGGCCGATCACGGTCTCGGGATTCAACTCGGCGGCCGTCAGGTCCAGGCTCGAAGGGATCACGCAGAGATGATCGCCGACCTGCCGGCGGATCGCCTCCAGCGAGACCTTGCCGGTGAGGACGTCGTAGACCGCCGGCAATTCGGGGTCGGCGTCGACGCCCAGGTGTAGCGAGGCGTGGGCTTGGGGGTCGAGATCCACCAGGCAGACGTCGCGTCCGGCCGCCGCCAGCGCAGCGCTGAGATTGACCGCGCTGGTGGTCTTTCCCACGCCGCCCTTCTGGTTCATGATCGCGATCGAACGCATCGTAGTCCCGGGCTGGCACTGTCCCGGTCTGGCATTTGCTTGAGGGTCACCCACTCTGGCCGTCCGCCGTTGCCAACTTCACGTCGTGCGCCCCGTGACACTCGGTGCAGATCTTGTGCTCCGCGGCCGGCAAATCCGGCGGCTCGGGTGGCTCGCGGCCACACTCGTGGCACTCTTCGCAGAAGTCGTCGGTGTTCGCCCGGGTGAACATCCTGTCGGGCTTTACCTCGTTATTCTCGTCGGCCAGATGGCCCTCGCTCTTGCCGTGGCACCGTTTGCAACTGACCTTCTCGGCGTAGTGCTTGCTGGGCACGTATTCATCCTCGACGTCGACGTGGCACATCGTACAGCCGGCCAGCGGGTTGTCTTTCTTCGGCGGCGGCGGAGGCGGCAGATCGTCGATCGTCAGTGACGCCGGAGTGATCTCCGGCACGGCCCGGGTCGGATCGGCCGGCGACGCCGGATCGTCTGGCGGAGGGGCATCGACGGTTACTCGCGACGTGGTAACGACGTCGGCTGCGTTAGTGGGTTGGGTGACCGGCGTGGACGACGTGACGGCCGTTTGACCGGTGGCGGTGGTTGCCGTCTGGCCGGTAGTCCTCACGGTTGCATCGTTTCCACACGAGCAAACCACGACCGGCAGCCACATCGCCGCGGCAACCAGTACGATCCGTCGGGTAACGCTACGCATACAGCCAGCCTTCCTCCAGCCACGCGTGCTCTCCGCCGGGAATACGCGTCGACGAGTACTTCTCGATCCGCTCTTGCCCCTCGGCCGTCAGTGGCGTCCACGAGGCGCTGAAGTTCTCCTTGACCTGATCCACGGTATGTACGCCGCAGGTGCAGCAGTCGACCTGCTTGTTCTCGATTACGAAGCGGATCATGTCGCGCGGCAGCCCGGCGTCGGCGTCGGTGAGGTCTTTGCCCTTCAGCAGCGAGCCGCGGGCGAACGGCTTGATGGTGACCACGCCCATGTTCTTCTGCTTGGCCGCCGGGATGATCTGCTCGGCCGCCCGATGGCGGATGTTGTAGGGCAGCGAACAGACGTCGAAGTAGTCGCCGAACTTCTTGAAGGCGTAGAGGAAGTAGTCGGGCGTGAAGTGGCAGCCGAAGCCGGTGAAGCGGATCTTGCCTTGCTGCTTGAGCTTGTCCAAGGCCTCGATCGAATGGGTCATGTCCCAGTAGCCGGAAAGCGGCGTGTCGTTCTCCGTGTTGCAGAGCATCAGCACGTCGATGTGGTCGGTCTGCCACATCCGCAGCCGGTCCTCGGTCCACTGATAGATCTCCTGCTTGTCGTTTTCGTTGCCGTGCATCTTGTGCGACACGCGGACGCTGACCAGCGCCTCGTCGCGCCGCTTCAGCCGTTTCAGGGCCTCGCCGGGGATCAGCGACTCTTCGTGGGCCGTGCAGGAGTCGAACCAGTTGACGCCCATGTCGAGTCCGGCCGCGATCATCTCGGTGGCCTCGGCGATGTTCACCTTGCGGTAGTCGCCGTTTTCGGTGGGCACGCGTTTGTAGGCCCAACTGTGTCCGCCGAAGCCGATCTCGGAGACCTTCAGGCCGGTCTTGCCGAGCGTTCGCGTGGCGACCTTGTGTTCCGTTCCTTCGGCGGCCGAGGTACCCGTGGCATTGCCGAGCAAAGGGCCGGCAGCCGTGGCTGCGGCGGCCGACTGGCCAAGGTGTTTCAGGAAGCGGCGCCGCGACGGGCCGTGATTGGAATGACGGGGGGCGTCGTGCGACATGGTTGGGGTCCTTGTGACGAGAGGCTGTGGGGATTGGCGCGTCCGGTCGACACTATCGCGGTGTGCCACCGCTTCGTAGAAGCAGGCGGTGCTTCAGTAAGCGATTCATCGGGCACTGCTTCTGCGAAGCAGTGGCACACTCGATGGTTGGAGTTGGTTGTTGCTTGGCGGGCTGTTGGAGGCAGCGGGATTACTGGCGACCCCTCACCCCAGCCCTCTCCCGGAGGGAGAGGGGGCTCTGCTTCCAGCTTAGGCGATTTACGGCCTTGGGGCAATGGCTTTGCGGGGGAGGATGGCCCACACGGGGTTGCGGGCCATCGTGCCGCGGAGGTTCGGGAAATTGGCTTCCAGCCACCTAAGTGCGTCGGCGGCCTTGGGGAATCCGCCGTCGACACCACAGACGATTGCCGCACGAGCGGAGTAGGCGTAGTCGTTACTGCCGCTGGGGAAGTCGGGCTTGTTCAACCGCAGATTCTCTGCGCAGAGCTGCTTCCAGTCGTCGTAGAAGACCACCTCGCCGGCGTCGTTCTTCTCGCCGACCACCATCCGATAGGGTGCCACCAGTCGGGGATCGAAATCCGGCGCGTTGGTCACAGTGCCCACCCGCCAACGCAGCAGGAAATCGCGCGGCCGGGCCGCCTCGGGGTAGCCGAGCTCGACCAGATGGTTCAGGCTCCACATCAGGTAATCGTGCTCCCAGGGCGCCGTAATCATCCAACGCGGATTGGGCGGGTTGGGAATCCGGGCACTGTCGGTCGTCCGCTCGCCCCAGAAACCCAGCTTGTTGTACTCCGGTGGGCCGAGCATCCGGCGAGTCCGATCGGCCAGGTTGTTGCGGACCTTCTGCTCGAAGTACGCCCGTTCCGGATCTCCGTCCGGCGCGATCCACGCGGCGTCGGCCATGTTGCGCAGCGACCAGGCGTTGCCGCGGACCTGGCCGCAGAGGATGCCCTCGGCGTCGTGGCGAAGGTGGTTCCAGCTTGCCAACAGACAGAAGTTGGCCCAGAAATAGGCCTCTTCGAGGTAGTAATGATCGCCGGTGACCAGGTAGGGGATGTATGCGAACGAACCCTGGTGGGCCAAGTCGGGCGAAAGCTTGACGTAGTTCGGCCCGGTCGCATGACGGTCGGGTTTCCATTGCGGCTTGTCGTCGCCCCGCTGGTCGAGCCAGAACTTCGGCCGCTGGTCGATGGTCATGATGCGCCCGGTATTGCGCGACCGCACGTGGATCGGCCACGAGCCGGCCAAATCGCCGTTGGCCAGCACGAGGGCCTTTTCGGCCGGCTGCATGCCGAGCAGATACCGCACGGCCCAGGTGGGATAGGAGCCGATCTCCGGCCGTCCGCCGGTGGTCGGCATGTAGGCACAGAGCGACCCTTGGCCCATGATCTCGAAACGCGGACCTTCCATCGCCGCGTGCGGGTCCGGCCGATCCGGCGGCGGCAACGTGCGGTCGTAGTTCGGCAGCGCGCAGGTGGAGATGAGATAGCCGAGATCGTGTGTTACGTGTACGGCCGGCCCGTCCCCGCCGCACCAAAACACCTTCCGCCAACGCGACAACCGGCGGTGGTCGACGGCCTTTTGCGAGAAAACCTGCTTGCCGTCGACGATCACCGCGGCGTCGTAGCGGATGTTGCCGGGCCAGGTGTCGAAGCAGTTTTCGACGGTCACCGAAACGCGCACCCGCTTGCAGCCGGCGTAGGCACGGATCGCCAGTTGCACGTTGAGGTCCTCGTCCGGGTTGCCATCGGCGTCGACCGGCGGAGCGGCGACGATCCATTCGGTGGCCACGTGGCCTTGCAGCCAGGTGGCGGCGGCTTCGGTGGCTCTGGCGAGCAGTTTTCTGGCATCGACCGAACGGGAGGTGCCGTCGGGAAACCGGAGCGTGACCGCCGCATTGAAATCGCTCTTGAGCAGATCTTCCAGCATCACCGGCTTCAGCGGCGGGGAGGGCAGCGGTGAGCCGGCTGCCAGGTTCAACGTCCGCGAACCGCCCGGCGGCAGCTCCCGCAAAACGGCCGAGATCACCGCGAACCGCAGCGACCCGTCGTCATACGTCCGCTTCACGTCGACCTGCGCCAACTGCCGCCCCGCGAAACAGAGCACGTGTTGGCCGCGCGGCACGTCACCCTGCTTGAACGCCTGTCCGAACGAAACCGGCACGTCGGCAAGCCGCCGGGCCGAGACGTTTTTCACTTCGACGCTCACCACGCCGGCCGGCTCGGCCGCACGGGCGGAACTCACGGCCGCCATCATGACGGCGGTCATCATCTCGACGATACAACGACATCGTGGGAAACGACATTTCATCTCTTGATCCTCCTGGTACGCAACTGTTGATTATCGAGGGTGGCCCCGACACTTTTCCGCAAGGGGCGTTGCCATCTCTTGCGTGTTGCCGGAAAAGTGTCGGGGTTGCGCAGCAACGAGAGGCGCCGATGTCGCCACTACGCCTCTTGTGGCTCCGCCACCCGGACACTCTTGCGGCAGTGTTTCTTCGCATGGCCGCACTCTCTCCGCAAGAGTGGCCGGGCCACCCATGTCTCACGCCCCCCAAGTGTCACTCTCTATTAACAAACACAAACGCCCCCAACTTCGACGCCGCCAACACGTCCTGCCGGCCGTCGGCATTGACGTCGGTGGCGATGACTTGCAGGCCGACGCCGGAATTGTCGTCGATCAAGTGTGGGCGGAACTCGACTTTACCACCAACCCGCCGGAGTTGAAACCAGTAGATCACCGCCGCGGCGTTCGGCTCGACGTCGCCGGTGGGGCCGTGGGCCCAGCGGCGCTTGCCGACCACCACGTCGGTCAGCCCGTCGCCGTCGACGTCGGCGATGTCCAACGCGTGCGGCTGCGAAAAGGCTACGCCGTATTTCGACTCTTCGCTGCGGTCGCCCATCATCTTGTGCTCGACGAAGGTGATCTTCCCGCCGTCGTCGACCTGCTCGAACCAGGCCAGCCCCCAGCCGTGGGCGTCCAGGGCGGTGACCACGTCGTTATCGCCGTCGCCGTCGACGTCGTAGGTGAGCATCTGGGCCCCGCCGCGCTGGGCGAAGCGGAAGGTGTGCTGGGGCCAGGCGGTTGCGTGCGATTCGGCCGGCGGTTGCTCCCACCAGCCGTCGTTGAGGATGAGGTCGCGGCGTCCGTCGCCGTTGATATCGCCCACGCCGGTGCCGTGATAGAACTGGGCGTAGTTGCCCTCGTCGGTGATCGGATGGAAGTTCCACGGCTGCGTGGGATCGTCGCGCTGCGGACGCAGCATTCCCCAGCGATTCTCCCAGTGGCAGATGAGTTCCCGGCGGCCGTCGCCGTCGAGATCGGCAAACGGCGGCGTTTCCCCCTTTACTCGTTCAAAGACGAAATGCCGTTTCCACAGCCCCGGTTTTCCCCGCGGGTTTTCGTACCATGCGGCCTGGTGCAGATGGACCCGGCCGAGCACGAGGACGTCGGGCCAATCGTCGGCGTTGAAGTCGTCCACGTAGGAGAACATGCTGTTGGTCGGGCTCTTGGCCGGTTCGTGCGGCACGGGCGGATAGAAGGCGTGACGCTTCTGCCACGCGGGCCCCTCGTACCAGAACGGCCCGGCCACGACGTCGGTTTTTCCGTCGCGGTTGAAGTCGCCGTGGTTGATTCCGTCGCAGTAGTACTTGTCCGTGAGCACGCGCTTCTCGAAGCGCACGGAAGTTGCCGGTTCGGCGGCGGCGAGGAAGCCCGGCAGGGCAAAAATGGCGATCAGCATCACCGGCCGGGCGATTCTGCGGGCAGCGCTGCAAAACACGACGGTCTTCATGGCGGCGTCTCGGCGGGATACGGCGGAAGGACGGTTCTCTTGGCCAGAAACATCGTAGCAACTCGCGCCGCAGATTGCCAATCGCGTGGAATCGCCGCCAGGCGCTTCGTTGTGAACGGCGGCGAACCTCAGCAGAACAGTCGCTCGCGACAAGCGTCAATGACCGGGGCGAATCGCGGCCCCACGCCGCGGATCTCGAAACGCCGCGACGTGTCGCCGGTGACCTCGATGTGGATCTCGACCCGCTCGCGCGGCAGGCTCTCCTCCACGCGGTCGGCCCATTCGATCAATACCAAGGCGTCGCTCTCGAAGAACTCGTCGGGCCCGAGTTCCTCGAATTCGTCGAGGTCGCGGAGCCGGTAGGCGTCGAGGTGGTAGATCGTCCGGCGGCCCTGGTACGGCTGCATCAAGACGAACGTCGGGCTGACCACGTCGCGGCGATTCACGCCGGAGGCCGCGGCGATCGCCTGGACCAGCCGCGTCTTGCCGGCGCCGAGCGTGCCCAACAGCGCTACCGTGGTGCCGTCGGGGAGCACGTCGGCCAAGACCGAGCCCAGCGCATCGGTGGCAGATTCGTTGGTGGATTCGTAGGTAAACTCGGTCATCGGGAACTCTTGCTACGCCGCCGTGCCGGCGGCGGCTAAACGGTATTGAAGCGGCTCGACTCGCGGCGATACTACTCGAAATCGTGTTGCCAGCCGTGAGGGGCCAACTCCCGTCGGGTGCCGTCCGGGGCGTCCTGCCACAGGCCGGGCTCCTTGATGAAACGGCCGATCTCGGTCAGCGGCACGTCGAGCGGCTGTTCGGCCAACATCTGCCGGGCTTTGTCCGGCGGTACGGCCAGGATCAACTCGAAATCCTCGCCGTCGCCCAAGGCGTGTTCGAGCGGCGTCGAGCCGTCGGCCAGTTGATCGGCCAGCCGGTGGGCGTCCTCGGCGATCGGCAGGTGGGCCGTCTCGACGATCGCCCCGCAGCCGCTCTCCTCGATCACGTGGTTCAGGTCGACCGAAAGCCCGTCACTGACGTCGATGCCGGCGTGGAGTTCGTACCGCTCGGCGAGCAACAACGCCTCATCGACGCGCGGTTGGAAGTCGAAATGCCGCCCGAGGATGCTGCCGCCGAATCGGCCGGTGACCACGATCCGGTCGCCCGGCCGGGCGCCGCCGCGGCGCAACGGTCCGGCGGCGGTGACCTGGCCCAGCGCCGTTACGGCGATTGCCAGCGGTCCGTCCCAACTGTTCGTGTCGCCGCCGGCAATGGCCACGTCGAACTGCTCGGCCAGCGGCAACAGACCTTCGTACAGTTCGACGGCCAACTCCAGCCCACCTTGCCGCGGCAGGGCCAATGCGATCACGGCCGCCAGCGGCCGGGCGGCCAGCGCCGCCAGGTCGCTGAGATTCACGGCCAGGGCCTTGCGCCCCGCCCGGCGCGGGTCGATCTCGGCCAGCCGGAAATCGACCTGATCGGTGAGCATGTCGACGGTGATCACGCACTGGTCGACCTCCGCCATGCGCAGCACGGCCGCGTCGTCGCCCGGCCCCAGCCGCAACAACGGATGGGGCGGCAACTGCCGGCGAAGATGAGCGATCAGGTCGGATTCGAGTGCCATCGTGGCAGGATACTACAGAGGGCCGGGAAAATCCAGCGGACCATGACGGAGAAGCTCCCGACTGCCGCGCTGCACAGCGCGGCACGAACGAACCGGCGTTGGGCGCCGGCCTACTTTTCGGGTCCCGTCGGATTGGGCGGCGCTTTCGGGCCGCCGAGCAGTTCGACCATCGCCCGGCCCATGCCTTCGCCGATGAGGTAGTAGCTCTCGGCGTTGCAGCACCAATGATAGCGGATCGGTCGCGGCGAGACCGGCCCGTCGCGGAAGAAACTGCGAGTTTCTACGTACTTCACCGTGCCCTGGAACTGTTCGCGTTCGGCGGCCGCCTTCTGGGCCGCCATCACACCGAGCCGCCGGTCGATTACCTGCCCCCATCCGCCGAACCCGCTGCCGCCGATCACAAACGGCAGCTTTGGCACGCCCAAGTCCTTGCGGACGTCGCGGATGAAGTTGACCATGTTCTTCTCGTATTCGGCAACGTCCGCGGCGCTGCACCCGTCGTTCCAGCCCTGATGCCAGCCGAAGCCGACGATCTCGTAGCCTTGGCCGTCGTACTGGGGAAAATCGGCCTTGAGGTTATCGAGTTGCTTTTTCACGCCCGCAATCATCCCGTCGTATTGATCGCCGACGCCGGAACCACGCTGGCGGCCGTCGCGCGTATCTCCGGAACTCGGCGGACGCCAGGGTCCAGCCAGGCTCGTACCGCCGGGGCCGAACTTGATCAACAGCACCTGCTCGCCAAGATAGTCGCCCACGACCCAACCGAAGGCCAATTCCGGTCCGATGGCGTTGCGCGCGGCGCTCTTGCCGATAGTCAACGGGCACTTGGCTTCATAGTAAGACAGCCAAACGTCGTCGCGAACGATCCAGTTCCCGTCTTCATCGAGCAGGTGTTTGTAGCGGGCCGCCGTGGCCGGTGCCTGCGACAGGGTTTCCAGCGTCCCCAGTTGCCCGGGCTGCCCTTTGACGACTCCGTGGCCTTCCATGTTCGACTGTCCGGCAAGGATGAACACCTTCAGAGGGCTCTTGCCCGGTTGGGCGGCGCGAGTCGCGCCGGCGAAGATCAAACCGGCCAACGCCGCCAGCAGCGCAAGACGGTTGGCGTATCTGTTCGTGTTTCTCACGTTGAACTCCTTGGTTACTCGAACTTCAGACATAAAGTGGAAGACAGGAACCGGCTACGAGCGACCCTCGCCGGGACCAGTATAGTCGAAGCGGCCAGTATAGTCGAAGCGGCGAGACCAATACCGATTGCCGACAGCACGAGATCGCCCCGCAGCAACGGTTGTGTTCGTACGACCGGTGCAACCGCTACCGTGATCGGATTGGTAAGGATGCACCCCATGCCGATGGGGGCGACCGCTTTGACGGAGACTGCCGTTCGACCTAGGTTTTCGATAGAGGGCCTCGTCGCTATCGGTATTGTTTTCATCGGCAGCCGCCGCCGACGGTGCTGCTCGACGATATCGGTCTAGTCGATGTTGGTCTCGTCGACGTCGATCCAGACGACGTCGATTCCAACCCGGACAACTCGCGCTGAAGACGCACCTCGATGGCAAAAACTCCCAGTCCGCCAATCCGACCCGAGCCGACGGTACCCGTCGAGACCCGGCCGCGCTCACCGGCTCCCTTGCCGGACGACCGGCCGATTGCCGGCGGGGCCTCCTCCGCTGCGGCGCCGGCGGGTCAAGCTCCCGCCGAAGACCCGCGGCCGGAGCATTGGATGTCGGAGTTGGGCACGCTGCTGGGCGAGTTGGAGCGCGTCGCCGGCGCGCGGCCGGTTCCGGTCGTCGATCGCGATACGGACAACCGCCTGGTGCAGGTCCGTCTGGGCACGGCATCGAGCCTGTTTGCGGCACTACAGTGCAAGCACGCGGCGACCGCCGCACACGCCTTGCGCGTGGCGTTGAGTTGTTCGGCCTGGGCCGCGCGGATGGGGCTGGACCGGCAGCAGCGCGACGTGATCGAAATTGCCGCCCTGCTGCACGACGTGGGCGTGATCGGGGTACCCGACCACGTGTTGTTGAAGCCGGCCAAGCTCGACGCCGACGAAGCCGCCATGATGGAGCAATCGTGGCAGATGAGTCTGCAAATTCTCCGCCGTAGCTGCGCTTCGGACGAGGTGCTCGACGTGGTCGAGCACGTGCCGGCCCGATTCGACGGCACGCGCAACGGCTTTCGATTCCGCGGCACGCAGATCCCCTTGGCCGCCCGCATGATCGCCATCGCCGAGGCCTTCGATGCGATGACGGTCGATCACGTCTATCGGACGGCCATGTCGCAGGAGCGGGCAAAGGTCGAGCTGTTCGACTGCGCCGGAACGCAATTCGACCCGGATCTGGTGCGGCAATTCGCGGAGTTCCACGTCGACAACCAAACGGAACTGCATCGCGAGGCGGCCGGGCAGTGGTTGCAGTCGTTGGCTTCCGAGTCGGGCAACGCCTACTGGCAACTGAACGATCGGCCGGCGGCGGCCGATCGGCCGAGTGCCGAGTCGCTGTTTCAGAGTAAACTGCTGGAGAACATGCACGACGCGGTGGTGTTCATCGACACGGCCGGACGCGTGACGTTGTGGAACCGCGGCACCGAACGGCTCACCGGAATTGCCGGCGGCAGCGTCCGCCAGCGCCATTGGCATCCGGGCCTGTTGAAGATGGCCGACGAGAAGGGCCAGCCGGTCTCGCAGGCCGATTGCCCGGTCCGTACGGCGATCCGCTCCGGCGCGCAATCGCTGCGGCGGCTGACGATCAGCGGCCGTACGGGACGTTCGGTGACCGTCGACACGCACGCGATTCCGGTGGTCGGCGAAGACGCAGTCACTTTGGGCGCGATCCTGTTGTTCCACGACGCTTCGTCGGAGACGTCGCTCGAGCAGCGGTGTCAGAATCTGCACGAAAAAGCCACCAAGGACCCTTTGACCCAAGTGGCCAACCGGGCGGAATTCGACCGCGTCCACGAGTTGTTCGTGGCGGCCCACCAGAAACAGCAGGTCCCTTGCAGCCTGATAATCGGCGACCTGGATCGCTTCAAGAAGGTCAACGACACCTACGGACATCAGGCCGGCGACGAAGTGATCAAGAGCCTGGCGACGCTGCTGAAGCGTTCCTGCGGGGCGGGCGACCTGGTGGCTCGATACGGCGGCGAGGAGTTCGTCGTGTTGTGTGCCGATTGCGACAACGCCACCGCCACCCGCCGGGCTGAAGACATCCGCAAGGCGCTGGCCCAGGTTTCGCAGCCGACGATGAAGGGCCGCAAAGTGACCGTCAGCTTCGGGGTCACCGAAATCCAACCCGGCGACACGCCCGAAACGATGCTTCGCCGAGCCGACCGGGGACTGTTGATGGCCAAAGCCCAAGGACGCAATACGGTCGTCCAGCTTGGCACCGGCAGCGAACGGGCCGAACTGCCCAAAACCTCCAGCGGCGCCAAGAAGAAGAAAGAGGCCAAGCCGAAACACCTGCTGACGCGGACCCTGGTGACGCCCGTGCCGATCAAGATGGCCATCGAGAAACTCCGCGGTTTCGTGGCCGATCACCAGGCCAAGATCCTCAAGATCGACGGCAACCGCGTGCGGATGGAGATTATCGACGGATATCAAGGGCCGATGCGCCGGCGGGCCGACCGGCCGATGGCCTTTGCCGTGGAACTCCAATTCTCCGAGGAACGCGTCTGCAAGCAGCGCGGCGACGAGTCGTCCGCAGAGACATCGTCCACCTGCGCAGCGTCCGCCGATGGAGTCGCGCGGACGAAGATCCAGTTGAGCGTCCGCCCGAAGAAGAATCGCGACCGCCGCCGCACCGACCTCGACAGCCGCGTTCGAGAGGTCGTCGTCAGCTTCCGGTCCTACCTGATGGCCGTGGAAGCCGACACCGAGCCGCGCTGCGAGACACAAACCGCAAAGCGGCGATTTCTGACCCCCTGGCTGAAGAAGTGATTCTGCAATAGCCGCCGAACCGGAAGCCGCACGATGAGCCGTATCAGCATGAGTCTCTCGGGCATCGAGCGGAGCCTGCTGAATCGGCTCGACGAGGCCAACGCCGCGGCCACGCTCAGCGCCCTGCGCGCCTCGACCGGCGAGAAGATCAACGAGCCGGCCGACGACCCCTCGGCGTTCATCTACCTTAGCAAATTGCAGTCGCAACTCAATGAAGTCACGGCCACGATGTCCAACGTCACGGCCGCCGAGAGCATGGTCGGCCAGACTCAAACCACGCTGGATGAGATCCGCACGCAACTCGACTCCATCCGCACGGAACTGCTCAAGGAGGAAGCCGGCACCACGGACGGGTCGGAGCAATCGACCATCGACGACGCCATCGAGCAGATCGAGGCCCTGGTTGCCACCGAAATGGACGGCAAGCGGTTGCTTAACGGATCGGCCAACTACGAAATCACCGGACGCACGTCGAGCCAGGTGACCGACGTTCGGGTGTTCTCCACCGACGGGTCGACGCTGACCGTTTCCGGCTCGGTCACTTCGGCCGCTACCCAGGCCGAGTTGACCTACACCGGCGCTTCCGAGCAGGTTTCAGACACCGCCACGTTCACGCTCACCGGCGCCACCGGCAGCCAGGAATTCACGGTCACCGCGGGCGAGGACCTCTCGGACGTGGCCACGGCGATCAACGCCGAGAGCCACGAGACCGGCGTGACCGCCGAGGCTTCGGGCGACGTGTTGACCTTTACCAGCGTCGAATTCGGCACCGACGCCACGGTCGACGTCGACGTGACCGACGGCACCTTTACCACCAGCGCCGCCTCGGCCACCGGCACCGACGCCGTGGCCACCATCAACGGAAGTTCCTACACCGGCGACGGGCATCGCTTCACGATCACCGAACACGACGCCTACTATCGAATCGAGTTCGATACCGACCACACCGGCGACTTCGACACGATCACCGTCGACGGCGACGCACTGACGTTCGCGCTCTCCAGCGATCTCTATCGCACCGCCACGCTGGCCATCCCCGCGTTGCATCCGGAACGGCTCGGAGGCGTCAGCGGCGACCTGTCCGACTTAGCCACCGGCGGCACACTGGCCGGGCTGGGAACCAACGCCTCACAGGCGATTCGCGTCGTCGACGAGGCCCTAGCGGATCTGACCGAGGTCGAGGGCGCGGTCGACGGCTTCTACAATGCCTCGATCACCTCGGCGTCGAACCTGCTCGGCGATTTGGAAGACGATCTGCAGGACGCCATCGACGAGGTCAACGAGGTCGACGACGACGAGGAGACTGCCCTGCAACTCCACTTCCTCAATCTGGCCTCCAACAGCGTGGCCGGATTGACCGTGTTGCAGCAACAGCGGGCCTCGATCGTCAATATGATCCAGGCGATTGCCGGACTGACGTAGCGCCCCGCGGATCGCGAAGCCGTCTTTGTGGCTCGATGGCCACCAATCGCGTTGTCCTGGATTCGCTATTTTGTCTATATTAACCCAGAAAGCCGAATTCTGACATTGACCCACCCGGCACGGCGTCTATAATCCGCCCGAGTTTGTTGGCGGGAAGTCGTGCCGACGATCGTTGCGGGAACCATCCGGCATAGCCCATCAGGTCCGTTTCGTACGGCGTGGGCCACCGGCTTTGCCAAGAACGAATAATCAATCCGACCGCTACGGTTCGATCTGAGAGGTAGCGGGATCACGTCTTGTTCCAACTAGGTCCTCAAGGACGAGGACGCCCATACGGGAAACCGACACGGAAGTCGCAGCCGCTTGGGGCTGCCTTCTCGTCCCTATCCAAAGGACACGTCTGTCATGCGAATCTCTGTCGTGCGTAGTGCGTTGGTAGTATTGCTACTGGTAGGGCTTAGCGGCTGTAAGGGCCGAAGCTGGTCGTGGTCGGATCTGGCCTTCTGGAGTAGTTCCGATCCGGAACCGCAAGAGACGTCAGGATTGTCGGGAATCACCCGGCCGCCGGAGGTTGCGTTGGGCACACAAGTCAGGCAGCCGGCTCCGGGCCAGGGGCTGATTAACCATGCTCCCACCCAGCCGACCAACCCCAACTCCCAGGCCATCAGGACGAGTTGGAACACGACTCCGGGACGGGCGGGCCTTTCGGCTCCGGGCGCCCCGACGGGTTCGCTGGGCGCCAGAGCAGGCGCTGGGACCATCTACGGCACGCCCCAGAACGGTCGCTACGGAATGACGCGGCCGTCGCCGACCATCCCGCCGACGAACCGCTCGTCTGCACCTCCGATGTACGGCGCGCCTACTGCTCCAGGTGGCAACTTGGGCAACATCGGCCTGCCGCCGAGATCAACGACCTCGAACCCGAATTCGGCGTTCACGCCCGATCGATACCGGACACAGCCGAATCCCTACGCTACGGGGACGGCCGGCATTGGAAGCCTTCCGCCCAGAGCGCCCAGCCCAACGGTAAACCCATACAGCGGCATGTCGGCGGTGGGAACTCCACCGGCTGCTCCCACGGGATCGTCATTCGCCCCCAACTCGACCGCGCCGTACGGAATCCGCCCGGCTCCCACAAACACGACGCGTCCCACGACGCCCGCGTCACCTTGGTCGCCTCCTCCGTCGATGTCCAATCCGACGTCGTCGCTTGGCCCCTCGTATCCACCGCCGGCCGGCGGAAGTCTGCCGCCGCGATCGGGGAGCAGTGCGACCACGTATCCGCCGCTCGGCTCGTCGTCCGCCGTACCGTCCTGGTCGCCGCCTGCGGGGATCGGCAGCCCCCCGGCCAGTTCGGTTCCGAGCCGTTCGCCGGCGATGAAGGCACCTCCGTTCGGCACCCCCGGATTGCCGACGTACCCTCCGGTGGCGCCGTCTGCGTCGTACACGAGGCCGAACCCTGCGACGTCCTACGCACCGGGCTCGACGAGCTACTCGACACCCGCATCGAATTTGCCGCCGACGGCGCCCGGCAGCCCGAGCATGTATCCGCCGGCCAAGGGCCCTTACTAGTGCCTTGTCGGACCCGAGATTCCGGGAGGCCTGCCCACGCAAGCGTGTGCAGGCCTCCGACCGTTCTTGAATTGACGTAGCCTGCGTCACACGCTCTTGAAGCCTCGATTCTCCGAGGCCCCGAACTGGTCGCTCGTGTCTCGATCAGGGCCAACGGCGACCGAATGTACGCGAAGATCGGCTTTCGGGAATTCTGCAAGGGGAATTGTTATACTTGGGGGATGGACGATCCGGCGTTACCGATGTAGCACGATGGGAGCCACCCCCGAGATGAAACGCGCAACCGCAATCCCACAAGTTCGCACGGCGGCCGTCGCCCTGGGGGCGTGGTGCCTATTCGCCTCGCTGCCGATGGCCGGCGCGGCGGAGACCACGGCGAAACCGGCAAGACCCAATATCCTCTTCATCCTCGCCGACGACGTCACCTACAACGATCTGGCGTGTTTCGGCGGCCAGAACGTCAAAACGCCGAACATCGACCGACTGGCCCGCCAGGGAATGCGTTTCACCCGGGCGTACTGCGCGATGTCGATGTGTGCGCCGTTTCGCGCCGAGCTTTACACGGGCCTCTACCCGGTCCGCAACGGCGTGGCCTGGAATCACTCGATCGCCAGGCCGGGGACCAAGAGCGTCTGCCATCATCTGCGCGGCTTGGGTTACCGGGTCGGCCTGACGGGCAAGAAGCACGCCAGCCCGGCCGAGGTGTTTCCGTTCGATAACGTGAAGGGACCGTTGGCGGGGCCGGGCGTGCGGGAGTTCATCGCCCGCGACCCACAACAGCCGTTCTCTCTGTTCGTCTGTTCGCACAACGCCCATCCCCCCTGGCGCAGCGGCGACGCCTCGCAGCTCGACGCCGACACCGTCAAGCTGCCGCCGCTGATTCACGACAATCCGATCACGCGGAAGACGTTCACGGCCTATCTTGCCGAGATCGCGGCGCTCGACCGTGAAGTGGGCGACGTGCTCGCGCTGCTTGAAGAGACCGGCCGGGCAGAAAGCACGCTAGTCATGTTCTCGTCCGAACAGGGATGGGATTTCGCTTTCGGTAAATGGACCAACTGGGACGTCGGCCTGCGCACGGCGCTGATCGCCCGCTGGCCGGGGCACGTTGGGCCGGATACGCGATCCGACGCGCTGGTACAGGTGGCCGACGTGGTGCCCACGTTGATCGCGGCCGCCGGCGGCGATCCCAACGAGTATCGACTCGACGGCGCCAGCTTTCTGCCCGTGCTCGAAGGCAAGGCCGATAGCCACCGCCGCTACGTCTACGGTCTGCACAACAACGTGCCCGAGGGCAACCCCTATCCGATCCGCTCGATTCGCGACGGCCAGTTCCATTACCTGATGAATCTGCGACACGAGCAGCCGTATCACGAGAAGCACCTGATGACCGAGGGGCTGGCGAAGCGTTACGATTTGCAGTGGTGGCAGGCGCTGGCCGACGCGGCGGCCGGTGGCGAAGCCGCGGCGAAGCGGCTCTATGCGAAGTATCACCATCGACCGGCCGAGGAGTTGTACCGCGTGGATGAAGACCCGTGGGAGTTGAACAATCTGGCCGACAAGCCCGAGCACGCCGAATCCAAGCGGCGTTTGCGAGCAGAGCTTCAGCGTTGGATGGCCGAGCAAGGTGACCCGGGCGCGCCGATGGACGATCCGGAAGTCCACGCGGCCAATCGTGCTGCCGGGCAGAAACGTCAGACGCAGAGACGTTAGACGCAGAAGCGTTAGGCTTCGTCATAGCTTGCGCCGCAGAGAACGGGTGGCCGGGGCAAAGCGCAGCGGTGCCCCGGGTCTTCCAGCGATCGTGTCCGGACGGAATTTCGCGGAACCGACGCCTACTCGTCGTCTTCCATGTAGTACGGTTCGCGATAGCGGCGGCTGTAGGGGCGCCGGACGCGGCGGCGCGCCGGGGACGGGCCGTTGGGCGTGTCGCCCTCGACGAACCAGTAGCCGGCCAGCAGGCGATAGAAGAACAGCAGGATGAACGCCCCGCCGGTGGCCACGGCGAGCCCCAAGGGACTGATCGGCGTGACGCGTTGCCCGTGGTTGAAATAGGCCAGTGTACCGCAGCCGATCACGGTGCCGCCGATGCCCATGGCCAGGGTCGCCACGGCGCCGCCGGGATCGCGGCCGGGCATGATCGCTTTGGCCAACAAGCCCACCAGCGTGCCGAACCCGACCCAGACCAGCAGATCGTTGGCCCATTGCTGGACCTGGTCGTTGAAGAACAGATCTTCGGTCATTTTCCCGCCTCGAAGCGGTGTTAGGTTGCGGTGTGTCCCGGGTGTCGTACGTATTCTCGTCTTCGGCCTCCGCTCGGAAGCGACTTGAAACCCGGCGTCAATTCGCCGTTGGCAACGGCTGTACGGACGGCAGCCCCACAGGCCGCAGCGAAGCGTCAAGCGGACGATCCGATACAGGTGCGACAACTTGGCGGCGGACCCCCATCTAGGCGTGGTGTTTGACGCCCGGCGAGAATGGGGTAAACTGAGAATCGTCCGATCCGATCACGTTGCGATTCTAACGCAAGGGGGAGTGCCGTGAGATCGACGCGTTTGCTCAGTAGGTCGACAAAACTGGGCCCCGAACGGCTCGAACAGCGGGCGATGCTCTCCGGCGATTTCGGCTTTGCGGTGGCGTTGAGCGGCACCGACGACCGTGAAGGCGGGCGGGCCGTCGGCGGCGATGCCGAGGGCAACGTCTACATCGCCGGCGAACTCTCCGAGACGATCGATTTCGATCCCACGGACAGCAAATTCGAGCTCTCTCCTGCCACCTTCGGCGGTTTCTTCCTGGCCAAGTACTCGCCCGCGGGAGAGTTCATCTGGGCTCGAAGTTTGGGCGGCGGCGGGTTCTTCGATCCGGTCATCGATATCGCCGTGAGCCCCGACGGCAGCGTTTACGCCACGGGCCCATACCACAACGGATGGGGGCCGGTCGATTTCGATCCGGGCGAGGGCGTCTACCAGCTTCCCGACTCCCAAACGATAGCCTCCTTCGTCTGCAAGCTCGACGCCAACGGGAACTTCCTTTGGGCCCATGGCTTCGGCGGGGCGGGGCAGAAGCCCGACCGCGGCACGGCGATTGCGTTGGGCTCCGACGGCAGCGTAGTCACCGCGGGACTCTTCTCCGGAACGGCCGACTTCGACCCGGGGCCGGGTACCTGGGAGCTGACTTCCGACGACTGCCACGACGTCTTCATCTCCAAGTTCGACGCCGACGGCAACTTCCTCTGGGCCGGGGGGGTCGGAAGCGTCAGTCACTATGCCGACGTCGCCGTAGGCCCCGACGGCAGTGTCTACGCGACCGGGTCTTTCATGCGCACGGCCGATTTCGATCCCGGGCCGGAAGACTTCTGGCTAACCGCCGAAGGTGATCGGGACGTCTTCGTTTCCAAGCTGGACGCGGCCGGCAACCTCGTCTGGGCTCGCAGCATGGGTGGATCGGAAGGTGACTATGGCCGGGGCATTTCGGTCGGCCCCAACGGCAGCGCATACCTCAACGGCACGTTTCGCGAAACGGTCGACTTCGACCCCGGGCCCGGCACGTTCGCACTCACCAGCGCGGGCGAGTCGGACGTCTTCCTCTGCAAGCTGGACGCCGCAGGCGAGTTCCACTGGGCTCGCAGCCTCGGCGACGAGGAATCCGACGACGTCGACGGCATCGGTGTCGACCCCCACGGCTGCGTTTACACGGCCGGCAACTTCCGGGGAACGTGGGATTTCGACCCCGGGCCGAACGTCTTCGAGGTGACCGCCGCCAGTTCCGCCGACGCCTACATCTCAAAGTTCGACGCGGCAGCCGATTTTGTCCACGTGTGGATCCTCGGCGGACCCGATTGGGTCGGAATCGGCGATCTGGCCTTGGCACCCGACGGCAGCCTTCTCACCACCGGTGCCTTCGGCGGCACGGCCGATTTCGACCCTTCGCAGGACACGTTCGAACTCGAAGGAAAAGACGAACGTGAGATCTTCATCTGCAAGCTACTACCGGCACTGCCCGCCGCCGTAGTTGCCAGACACGTGTTCTACAACAACTCAGCGTTCGACGGGCGCGATCCTGCTGCGAACGCCGAGGACGATGGGGCCGTCGCGCTGGATAAGGTCGCCTTGCTGCTAGGCGGAACGGCGTCGTTGGCCAACTATACGAGCTACGCCCGAGGCATCAACGGCGTGATGGTCGATCTGGGCGGTTTGCCGGAAGGGGTGGTGCCGGAGGTGGGCGACTTCGCGTTTCGCGTAGGCAACGGTAACGATCCGGCGGCTTGGGCGGATGCGCCGGAACCGAGCAGCGTGACGTTGCGAGCGGGGGCCGGGCTGGACGGCTCGGTTCGTGCGACGATCGTTTGGCCGGACTACGCGATCGGCAAACAGTGGCTCGAGGTCACCGTGCGGGCCGAGCGGCTGGGATTACCCGAGGACGACGTTTTCTACTTCGGCAACGCCGTGGCCGAGGCGGGCAACTCGACGTTGGCGGCCGACGTGACCACCACCGATCTGCTGCTGGCACGGAACAACCCCCACAGCTTCCTTGACCCGGCCACGGTCGTAATGCCCTACGACTACAACCGCGACGCTCGGGTCAACGCGACCGACGTGCTGCTGGCCCGAAACAACCAGACCAATCTCTTCACCGCCTTGAAACTGATCGACCTGACGGGCGACGAGGAGGAGTGACGGAGTGAGGGGGTGACAAGGCGAGGGTGGCGACGACGCAAACGCTCTTGAGAAGGGAAGGTCCATTATGAGGTGGATTCTAGTGGGCGTTGCCGTGATGAACGCGTTCTCTGCCGCAAGTCCTTCTGCTGCGGTCATCGACATTGAAGTTGCCCGTGATACGAGAGATGGTGAGGTGTACACGACGGAAGGCACGGCCGGGCCCGTTGCGTCGGATTCTCGTAAGTATCTTGTCTGAAACGCTTTGCGTCGTACTACTTCTGAATTTCCGTCAGAGATGACACGCCCTGCTTCTGAAGAGTCAACCGCCGGTTGAACGGCCGACCGCTATCCCAAGATACAGGTCTCTGTACAACGATCACTTGCGGCAATTGACGATTCCGGCCAGGCCCGTCAGATTCAATACAGGATCCCCGCAACGTGTGCGACGCGTACAAGTCCCCGCCCTTGCCAACGGTGGCGATTGATGGACGACAATCACAATCTTGTCCACTACCACTCCTCGCCCGAGGACAAAATCGCTCTGTTTCGTTCGCTTTTCCGCGGGCGCGACGATGTCTATCCTCGTCGCTTCGAGAGCCGTAGGAGTGGGAAGTCAGGCTACACGCCAGCGTGTGCCAACGAGTGGGCACCGGGCGTGTGCGAGAAGCCCAAGGTCAAGTGCGCCGAGTGCCGGCGCCGCAGCTTCCTTCCCGTTACCGACAAGGCGATTCGACGGCATCTCTCCGGCCGAGATGCCGAAGGCCACGATTTCGTCATGGGCGTCTACCCGATGCTCCAAGACGAAACGTGCTTCTTCCTTGCAGCAGATTTCGACAAAGCACACTGGCAGGAAGATACCACGGCTATCCTTCAGACCTGTCGCCGCATGAACCTGCCAGCCGCTCTGGAACGATCCCGTTCGGGTAACGGAGGGCACGTTTGGCTGTTCTTCCGGGAAGCCATCCCCGCCGCCCTGGGACGCCGACTCGGCTCACACATCCTGACCGAGACAATGGAACGTCGGCCCGAGATCGGCTTGGATTCATACGACCGTTTCTTCCCCAGTCAAGACACACTGCCTCAAGGCGGTTTCGGAAACTTGATTGCGTTGCCGCTGCAGAAACAGCCGCGAGAACTGGGCAACAGCGTGTTCCTCGACGAGCAGTATCTTCCTTATCCGGACCAATGGGCATTCCTTTCAGCCGTCCACAAGATCGATCTTGCGGACGCTGAGGAAATCGTTCGCGATGCTGAACGGCGCGGGCGCATTGTCGGGGTGCGCATTCCCCCGGCCGAAGAGGAGGACGCCGAGCCTTGGGTCGTGCTGCCCTCACGACGGCGGGCGGAAATCCCAATTGCCGGGCCGTTGCCGAAGAGCATCGAAATGACTCTCGGGGACCAGATCTATATCGCCAAGGACCAATTGCCACCCGGCCTGCGCAATCGACTGTTTCGTCTTGCGGCGTTTCAGAATCCCGAATTCTACAAAGCGCAGGCGATGCGTCTGCCAACGTATGGCAAGCCTCGCATCATTGGCTGCGCGGAAGATCACGCGTACCACGTCGGAGTGCCCCGCGGCTGCTTGGAAGACGTGCAGCGGCTTCTATCCGACCTCGACGTCGATGTCACCACGATCCGGGACGAGCGATACGTAGGCGCCCCCCTGGACGTGAAGTTCCACGGCCAGTTGCGACCGGAGCAAGAGACTGCAGCGCGCGCCATGCTGGCCCACGACACCGGCGTTCTGTCCGCAACGACGGCTTTTGGAAAGACCGTGGTCGCCGCCTGGCTCATTGCCCAACGCGGCGTCAACACGCTGGTTCTCGTGCATCGCCGTCAGCTATTGGAGCAATGGGTGGAGCGGCTGTCGGTGTTCCTGGGCCTGGCGCCGAAGGCAATTGGCAGAATGGGTGGTGGCCGACGGAAGCCAACCGGTTCACTGGACGTAGCGATCATTCAAAGCCTGGTGCGCAAGGGTGTTGTTAAGGATTGCGTGGGAGAATACGGCCATCTCATCGTGGACGAGTGCCACCATCTTTCCGCTTGGAGCTTTGAGCAGGTAGCCCGGCGGGCGAAAGCGAAATACGTCACGGGGCTGTCGGCCACCGTCGCTCGCAAAGACGGCCACCATCCGATCATCTTCATGCAGTGCGGGCCCGTGCGCTTTCGCGTCGACGCGAAAGCGCAAGCTGCTGCGCGTCCGTTCCGGCACACCGTTGTGGTCCGCCCCACGTCGTTTCGGCCACTGGTGCAAGCGGATCCGGATTTGCGGATCCAGTTTCAGGGCCTCTACAAGGAACTGATCGCAGACGATGCTCGCAATCGTCTCATTTGTGACGAGGTCGTCAAGGCCGTGCGGGATGGGCGCTCGCCTCTGGTGTTGACGGAACGTAGAGAACATCTCGATTGCCTGGCCGACCAATTGTCGCCGAACATACGCCACGTCGTCGTGCTTCGTGGTGGCACGGGCCCCAAGGAAGCTCAGGCAATCACGGCCCGCCTGGCAGCCATTCCGGAGAACGAGGAACGGGCGTTGCTTGCAACCGGGCGCTATATCGGGGAAGGATTCGACGACGCACGGTTGGATACTCTGTTTCTGACGCTCCCCGTGTCCTGGCGTGGAACCATTGCGCAATATGCCGGCCGGTTGCACCGTCTCAATGAACGCAAGCGTGAGGTCCGCGTAATCGACTACGCCGACCTGAATGTGCCCATGCTGGCCAGGATGTTCGACCGTCGTTGCCGCGGTTATGAAGCTGTGGGATACACCGTGATGTTGCCCGGCAGCGCGGTGCCGGGTTGGCCCGCCGATGTCCCGCTTCCCGTGGATCCGCAGTGGAAGAACGAGTACGCGGCCAGCGTAAGGCGACTCGTCCGTGACGGCGTCGATACGCCTCTGGCAAACCTGTTCGTCCATACGGCTCGCCCGGTGACTCCCGACTTCAGGGGCATCAACCGGGCGCGTAGCGCGACCGAGGCGTTCCTCTACCGGCGGCTCGAGACACTCACGGAAACCGCGGGACTGTTTCGCCTCAACGCCGAACTGCCGATTCCCTTTGACGGTTGGGGGCAGATGGAAGTGGACCTGTTGTGTTCCGAACGACGCCTTGCCATCGAACTCGATGGTGCTCAACACCTGGACAGCGCAGATGCGTACCGCCGTGACCGACGCAAAGATGCCCTTCTGCAAGAAAACGGCTATTTCGTACTGCGCTTCCTCGCTGAGGACGTGGGCAAGCACCTCGATGCCGTGCTCGATGCAATCCTGAGAACGTTGTCCCACCGCTGCAAGCGATGAATCCGTGATGACGCGCATCCCCGCATCCGGCGCGTGAGAAAGCTCCCGTTCGACACCGGGGGTCATCGACTCAGCAGCGCGCCTGAGCGGCAAAGGGCGACCTAGCCGGTTGCGCCCTGCCCAGGCAATTCGGAGGCATGATGCCCGAGCACGCCCATCGACGGACGTGCAATTCCCTGGCCGGTTTGGACCGGTAACCTTCGGCCGCAGAAGCCCATGGTCTAACCAATTCCCGGACTGGGCAGCCAGATGATGCGAAGGGGAAGAAGACCGCCAAGTCGCCTGCTATCTGAGGCTTACAGCCGACGGCGTAGGCCAATTAGGAAGAGCACCGTACAGAGCGATTCTATACCATTTTGCGTTCCATTTGACGTAAGTCTAGCACGCCCGGCAGGACTCGAACCTGCAACCCTCGGTTCCGAAGGCTGTAGGCCCGACGACGTAACCTCTAGCGACACCAAGGACTTACGGCAAGGGCCAAACGACGTGGTGCCAGTATTGGTGCCATCCTCTTCTCAGGCGGATATCGCGGCGATTTCCCCGCCTCCCGCCGACCCGGATCTTGCCCAAATTCTCGCCGCCTGGTCCCGCCTTCCCGAGGCGATCAAGGCCGGGATCCTCGCCATGGTCCACACCGCCGGAGGTCCCGATGTATAGCGCCTCCCGCCACACGTCGCCCGACGTTCGCCCGTGTCGCGCTGCTGCGCCGTTGGGCAAGCGTCCGTCGCCATTGGCCAACGACGCGCCCGTGTCGCCCACGGTGGCCAATAGGTACTTCCCGGGCGTCGCGGCCAGGAGACGGCCGCGGGAACAGACACCTTCTTAGGCACAGTTTGTTTTGCCTGTCCGCCTTTTTCCAAGGAGTAGAAAACCCATGAAAGTCGAACTTCGGAAGCTGTCCGAGATCATCCCCTACGAGAACAACCCTCGCCAAAATGAAGAGGCCGTGGACGCCGTGGTTGCGTCGCTCCGGGAGTTCGGATTCCGGCAACCGATCGTGGTGGATGCCAGGGGGGTGATCGTTTGCGGTCACACGCGGTACAAGGCGGCCCAGAAGATGGGGCTGGAGAAGGTGCCGGTCCATGTGGCCAAGGACCTCACGCCCGAGCAGATCAAGGCGTATCGGATCGCCGACAATAAGTCCGCCGAACTGGCCGAATGGGATTACGACCTGTTGCCGATCGAACTGGCCGACCTGCAGGCGGCCGACTTCGACTTGGATTTGATCGGGTTTTCCCAGGACGAACTGGCCGAGTTGCTGGACCCGGGTGTGAAGGAAGGCCTGACCGATCCGGACGAGGTGCCCGAGCCGCCCGACGAGGCGGTGACCCAGCCCGGGGACTTGTGGATTCTCGGGGACCACCGTTTGCTCTGCGGCGATAGCAGCAAGCCGGAGGACGTCGACCGCTTGCTCGACGGCGCAGCCATTCATCTGGTCAACACCGATCCGCCGTACAACGTGCGGGTTGAACCACGGAGCAACAATGCGATCGCTGCCGGAAACAGCAGCTTTACCAACCCAAACAAGCATCACCAGCGTTTCGATCTGGAGCGGCATCCCGAGAAGGCCAAGGGGACGCACAAGAAAATGCGTGCGAAGGACCGGCCTCTGGAAAACGACTTCGTTTCAGACGAGGAATTTGACCGCCTGCTCGACGCCTGGTTCGGCAACATCGCCCGAGTGCTCGATCCCGGACGAGGATTCTACATCTGGGGCGGATATGCGAACTGCGCCAACTACCCGCCATTCTTGAAGAAACACAAGCTGTACTTTTCGCAGGCAATTATCTGGGACAAGCAGCACCCGGTGCTCACCCGCAAGGACTTCATGGGCGCTCACGAGTGGTGCTTCTACGGTTGGAAGGAGGGCGCTGCCCACCAATATCTCGGTCCCCACAACGCCACAGACCTGTGGCACGTCAAGAAGATCAACCCCAACAAGATGGTCCATCTGACCGAGAAGCCGGTCGAGTTGGCCGTCCGGGCGATGCAGTACTCCTCGCGCACGGGCGAAAACGTCCTGGATCTGTTCGGGGGGAGCGGCTCGACGCTGATCGGCGCGGAGCAGACTGGCCGCAAGGCATTCTTGATGGAATTGGACACCCCCTACTGTGACGTGATCGTCCAACGTTGGGAAGCCTTCACCGGGAAGAAAGCAGAAAGGCAAGCGGCGGTGGCCGCCGCGTGATAGCGAGGTTTGGCCCGTGTTGCGTAGCAAGCAGGAGGTAGCGTTGATGGTAAGCCAGAAGAAAAGGCCCCGCGAGGGGGCCAGTTGGGTGGCGACGTGGCGAGGTTCAGTCGAGAGGGAAGTTCCATTCCACTCCCGGCGTTCCTGCGGCATGCATCGCCTCCACAACTTGTTCGTATTGCTCGGCCGTGATGGCCTCGACATCGAACCGATTTTGGTCTTCGCCAGCGAAGTCGTGGCGGGCGAATCGAACCGAAGCGTCACGCAGCGCCGCCTCGGCCGCTTCGCAACATCCGCCCGTCCAGACTTCGAGGCTGCCTTGGTATGTTCGCATGGCGGTCGTCTCCTATCGTTTGAGTGCGAACGTGCCGCGGCCCGTCTTGTGAAACCGCGATTCCTTCTTCTTGGTCGCGATCTCCCGAATGATCGAGGAGTAGATCGTCGCGTGGGGCGTCTTGCCGTCCGATCGCCAGTACTTCTTGGCAAATGCCACCTCGACAATCTGTCGCACGGTCATCGGCTGCTTGGCCTGGCCGAGGACCTTGGCCGCTGCGTCCAGGCCGCTCATCTTGGCGGCGGGCTTGGCCGACTTGGCAGCCGGTCGCTTCGCCGATGCCTTCGGCTTGGCCTTGGCCGTCGTCTTGCGGGGCGTCTTCTTCGTCATCGTCTGGCTCCTTGTGGATTCGAACTCGAAATACGGATCGCGCCGACATTGGCCGCGATCCACCAATTGCAGTCCAGACAGTTACCTCAGCTCCGCGAGAACATCCAGCCAGATTCTCGAAATGTTCCCAGATTCTTGGATGGACCCAAAACATGGCCTTCTCCCGTAATCCCGACTGTTCTGCTTTCGGCCGCCCCAAGTGGTCCGGGGATTTGCGTCACGACCGTCATTTGCGTCATTCCGAGGGGAATGGACGGCGTGTTGCGTCACACCCTGCGGCGTTTGCGTCATGGCGATGGAATTTGCGTCACGGGTCACCGACTCAGTTGCATCGATCTGCATCGATTTGCACTGGCCCAGGCTGCCCGTGACGGTTGTGACGCAAATGACGCAACCTCCGGGAGACGTCGGGATGACTGACACCAATCAACAGAACGAACGGAAAACGCTGCTCAGCCCCACGTCGCTGTCGCTTGCCGACGCTGCCCGGCTTCTCACGCGGGCCGGCGGGACACCCGTTACGCGGGAGATGATCCAGACGGACATTGACGACGGTGCGCCGATCAACGCCGACGGGACACTCAATCTGATCCACTACGCCGCTTGGTTGGTGAAGGAGATGGCCCGTGGCGATTGATCCGCGACAACTCCGACCGACCGATCTGGCCCGGCTGCTGAACTCCACGCCGCTGGGCGAGGTGATCAGCGAGCGCCAGTTGCGCCGGCATAGCACCCGGGCGGGGTTCCGAATCGGTGACGGCCGGCACATCGACCTGTATCGGTACGTCGCCTGGCTGGTTGCAGTGCGCAACGAGCCGAAGCCAGAGACAACGCCGGTCGATTACGAGGTTCTGAAGAAACGAGCCCGAGCCCGCAACGTGGCCCTGTCGCTGGCTGGCCGCGACATCGGCGAGATCCCGGCAGTGGTCGATCCGGAACGGAAAGCCGAGGCGTCTACCAACTTCCGCTTCTTCTGCGAGTCCTATTTCCGTCAAACATTCCATTTGGCCTGGTCCAACGATCATTTGAAGGTAATGGCCACGATCGAGAAGGCTGTGTTGCACGGAGGGCTTTTCGCGATGGCCATGCCGCGTGGCAGCGGCAAGACCAGCATCGCCGAATGCGCATGCCTCTGGGCACTTCTGACTGGGGCCCGAGAATTCGTGTGCCTGATCGGCAGCGACGAAGGCCACGCGATGGATATGCTCGAAAGCATCAAGATGGAACTCGACGGGAACGACCTGTTGCTGGAGGACTTTCCCGAGGTCGTCTACCCGATCCAGGCCCTGGACGGGATCGCCAACCGCTGCAACGGCCAACTGTACCAAGACGAGCGGACGCACATCGGTTGGACGGCCCGAGAGATCGTCCTACCAACCATTCCCGGCAGCAAGGCCAGTGGGGCGATCATCAAGGTCGCTGGCATCACGGGCCGCATCCGAGGCATGAAGTACAAGCGGGCAGACGGCAAGACGGTCCGACCGTCACTCGTGGTGCTCGACGACCCGCAGACCGATGAGTCGGCACGGTCGCTGTCCCAGTGCGCTACCCGCGAAAGCATTCTCGCCGGGGCGGTCCTCGGCCTGGCCGGTCCGGGCAAGAAGATCTCGGGCATCATGCCCTGCACGGTCATCCGCCCGAGCGACATGGCGGACAACATCCTCGACCGTGACAAGCACCCTCAATGGCAGGGTGAGCGAACGAAGATGGTCTATTCGTTCCCCAAGAACGAGAAGCTATGGGACCGCTATGCCGAGATTCGGGCGGAGGGGCTTCGTGACGGTGTGGGGCTCGAGACGGCAACTGAATTCTATCGCGACAACCGCGAGGCAATGGATGAAGGTGCGGTGATTGCGTGGCCGGATCGCTACAACTACGACGAACTCAGCGCGATCCAGCACGCGATGGACCTGAAACTCCAGAACGAGGCCGCGTTCTTCGCTGAGTACCAAAACGAACCGCTGCCCGAGATGGCAGTCGACGAAGACGAACTGACGGCGGACCAGATCGCCACCAAAACGAACGGGATGAAGCGGGGCGAGATCCCCATTGGCTGCAACCACCTGACGATGTTCATCGACGTGCAGCAGAAACTCCTGTTCTATGTCGTGGCTGCTTGGGCGGATGATTTCACCGGCCACGTCCTCGACTACGGAGTGTGGCCAGATCAACGGCGAGACTACTTCACGCTTCGCGATGCCCGTGTCACATTGGCCATGAAGGCCCCAAGAGCAGGGCTGGAGGGTTCCATCTACGCCGGCCTCCGGGCCCTCACCGACGCCTACCTGGGCCGTGAATGGCGGCGCGACGACGGCGCGGCCGTGCGGATCGATCGGTGCCTGATCGACGCCAACTGGGGCAACTCGACTGACGTCGTCTACCAGTTCTGCCGTGAAAGCCAGCATTCCGCCCTGCTCCTACCCAGCCACGGCCGGTTTGTCGGGGCGTCGAGCATTCCCTTCTCCGAGTACAAACGCAAGCGAGGCGACCGCGTCGGCCACAACTGGCGAATCCCGAACGTCCAAGGCAAGCGGGCGGTTCGCCACGTCGTCTACGACACCAATTACTGGAAGTCATTCTGTCACTCCCGACTGGCGGTCCCCATGGGCGACCGGGGCTGCCTGTCGATGTTTGGCAAGAAGTCCGACGCACACCGCCAGTTTGCAGATCACATCACTGCCGAGTACCGGGTGAAGACGGAGGGTCGCGGCCGCACTCTCGACGAATGGAAGCTGCGTCCGGAACGGCCCGATAACCACTGGCTCGATTGCCTGGTTGGCTGTGCCGTGGCGGCATCGATCCAAGGCGCTGTGCTCTTTGGAACGGACGCCAAGCCGGCCCCCAAGCGTCCGCGGCTCAAGCTTTCGGAACTACAACGGAGCAGAAGATAGATGAACACGAATTCACCGAAACAACCACAAGATGAGCAGCAGGGGCTGGAATGCCGGGAGTGCGGATGTAAGCATTTCCGGGTAATCTACACCAGACCATATCGAGGGGGGCGGCTGGTCCGACGACGGGAATGTCGGCACTGCGGTCGGCGCATGACGACCTGGGAAAAGGCGATCGGGTAGGCTGAGTGCGGCATCAGTCTGGATAGAAATGCCAGCACTTATCAACATTTGCAGGTAATCCTATCCGCGCTCACCAAGAGGCCACTTTCTTCTGGAACACTTCGGTTCGTAGATGCGAGCGGCACATTCCAACGATGCAAAGTGATGCAAAGCGATGAAGCTATATCTATATGCGTAATGACTTTGTCAAACGAGTGAAAACGGCGTTCACACCGAGTGAGATTCATGTATAAATACTATTAGACAACCAAACCGGACAACGTCGGCGGCTGATCACTGTCGACGATGCCAACGAATCAAAGGCCATGCGGGGCCGCATCCTCGCATGGCCTTTTTTCGTTGGTTGGTCCGGGCTGGTTCGACGCGGGTGGGCCAGTGTCCGGCGAGGCCTCATACGCCTGGCTTGATTGGTGCGACCCCAATACCCGCCACTTTCGAGGAGATGGACACGATGGCTGACGACCTGGAACAGACAATCCGCGACAACGCCGAAGGCCCGGCCGAGGCCCAGGGTGATTCCGGCGGCATGAAGCAGCATGGATTGCGTGACCAGATAGAGGCGGATCGCTACCTGAACTCGAAGAAGGCAGCCCGGTCAAAGGGACTCGGGCTCCGCTTAACGAAACTCGTTCCACCGGGGACGGCATGAACATGTTCGGTTGGCTGAAGAACGTGATGGGCGAGGCTAAGCCCGTTCGCGCGAGCGAGCAGGGCCGGGGCATTCGTGTCCTCCGCGCCCGGTACGACTCGGCCGTCACGAACGATGGCAACTATCGACACTGGGCCAATGCGGATGGGCTGAGTGCCAATGCGGCGGCCAGCTCGGAAGTTCGCCGGATTCTTCGCAACCGCGCCCGGTACGAGGTTGCCAATAACAGCTACGCTCGGGGAATTGTCCTGACGATTGCCAATGACGTGGTCGGCACCGGACCGCGTCTCCAGTTGCTCACCGAGGACGCAGAGGCGAACCGCCGGGTCGAGCGGGAGTTTACGCGGTGGTCCAAGGCGATCGGTCTGCCGGAAAAGCTGCGAACGATGCGGATGGCTCGGGCCGAGGATGGCGAGGCGTTCGCTGTTCTGACCAACAACCCAAACATTGCCTCGCCGGTCAAGCTCGATCTGCGACTCGTCGAGGCCGACCAGATCACCACACCGGACATAAGCGTGTTGGACCGAAACGCCATCGACGGCATCGTGTTCGACAACGCCGGCAACCCAGCCGAATACCACGTACTGAAGGAGCATCCCGGGAGTGACGCTCTGGGGATGACCGGTCTGGCACTCGATTACGACCGCATTCCGGTCGACGCCATGGTCCACTGGTTCCGGGCGGACCGTCCCGGGCAGAATCGCGGCGTGCCCGATATCACGCCGGCACTGCCGCTGTTCGCTCAACTACGGCGATTCACACTGGCGGTCCTCGGCGCGGCGGAAACCGCTGCTGACTTCGCGGGCGTGTTGTACACGGATGCCCCGGCCAACGGCGAAGCCGACGCCGTCGAGCCGATGGATGCGATCGAGTTAGAGGCCCGGGCGCTCTTGACCATGCCCGGCGGCTGGAAGATGGGCCAGATCAAGGCCGAACAGCCGTCGACCACTTACGCCGAGTTCAAGCGGGAGATCCTCAACGAGATCGCCCGGTGCCTGAACATGCCGTTCAACGTCGCCGCCGGCAATTCCTCGGGCTACAACTACGCCTCCGGCCGGCTCGATCATCAGACGTATTTCAAGTCGATCCGTGTGGATCAGGCCCATGTCAACGCCGTGGTCCTGGACCGGATCTTCAAGTCGTGGCTGTACGAGACGGTTCTCGTGTCAGGGCTGCTTCCGATCACGATGCGGAACCAGCTTGACCCTCCGCACCAGTGGTTCTGGGACGGGCACGAGCACGTTGATCCTGCCAAGGAGGCTAACGCCCAGGCGACGCGGTTGGCCAACCACACGACCACACTGGCTGACGAGTACGCTCGGCGGGGCCAGGACTGGGAATCACAGTTGCGCCAGCGTGCCAAGGAAAACGAACTGTTGCGGGAACTCGGCCTGTCGATGGCCGAGGCTTTGCCGCAAGAGGAGGAAACGGAAGATGACGAAACCCAGCGGGAAAGCCAAGCAGCTTAAGTCGGTCCCCACCGACTTCCGCATCTGCGCGGAGAACGCGGGCGGCATCCAATTGGACGCCGCCTCTGGGGACGGCGAAGCTAAGCTGCGGCGTTTCAACATGACGGCCTACACCGGGGGCGAGATGGTCCTGGCCGGATTCCCACACCCGGTGGTGGTCGACCTGGCTGGGCTGAAGGTGCCGGCCAAGTCGCGCCCGATTCTGAAGGACCACAACCGCAGCCTGATCGTCGGCCACACCGACGCGATCACGGTGGGCGAAAACACCCTTGAGGTCGTCGGCGTGGTTTCCGGCGCGGGACCGGTCGCCCAGGAGGTCATCGCTAGCAGCGAGAACGGCTTCCCCTGGCAGGCGTCGGTGGGGGCTCGGGCCGACAAGGTCGTCTTCGTGCCCCAGAGAAAAACAGTCTCGGCCAACGGTCGTCAGTTCACCGGGCCGCTGTACGTCGCTCGAAAGGCCACGTTGGGCGAGGTGAGTTTCGTGGCCTTGGCGGCAGACGACAACACGTCTGCACAAGTCGCGGCGTCTGCCGCACAGCAAGAAACGGAGATTATGACCATGAATTTTGAACAGTGGGTTGAGGCCCAGGGCTTTGTCCTGGCCGAGCTTGACGAGAAGCAAACGTCCAACCTGAAGGCCATGTACGAAGCGAGCCAAGAGGGTGAGGACAACGGCAAGACGACCGTCGCAACTGCCGCCTCCGTCATGGGAAGCGAAAACGCCGTGGCCGATTTGCGGGCCGAGTTGGCTACCGAAACCAAACGGGTCGGCGCGATTCGTAAGGTCTGTGCCGGCCAACACGGCGAGATCGAGGCCCGGGCCATTGAGGAGGGTTGGGAAGAGACCAAGACCGAGTTGGAGGTCCTTCGGGCAGAGCGCCCCGCAGCGCCACACATTGGTCGTGGGCGCGATCCGATCAACGCCGACATTCTCGAAGCGGCGGCGTGCATGTCGGCCGGCCTGGACGAAAACGATCTCGTCGAGCAGTACGGCGACCGCGCGATGGAAGCGGCCCAACCGATGCGGCACATCGGCTTGCGGGAATTGGTCGCGGCCTGCGCCCGGATGGAAGGTCAGCACCTGCCACCCGTCTTCGGCGATGGGACGGCCACGATCCGGGCCGGCTTCTCGACGATGTCGCTGCCCGGCATCCTCGAAAACGTGATGAACAAGTCGATGCTCGCGGCCTACCAGGTCTCGGAGATCGTTGCCATGCAACTATGCAAAGTCGGTTCGGTGAGCGACTTCAAGGAGGTCACGCGATATCGGCTGCTGGGCACCGGTGGGTTCGAGCAGGTCGCTCCGGACGGGGAACTGAAGCACGGCAAGCTGGGCGAGCAGAAGTTCACCAACAAGGCCGATACCTACGGCCAGGTTCTCATGCTCACTCGGCGGGACATCATCAACGATGACCTGGGTGCCTTCATGGACATTCCCCGCGAGATGGGCCGCAGCGGAGCGGAGTCGATCGACGACCTGTTCTTCTCGTTGTTCCTGTCGAATCCGGGCAGTTTTTTCAGCGCCGGGAACAGCAACTACCTGGCCGGTGCCGAGACGGCCTTCGGTCCAGACAGCTTGACTACGGCGAAGACGCTCTTCCGCAAGCAAAAGGCTGGACCGGGCACCAAGGCAAAGGACCAGAAGCCGATCAATATCCGACCCGAGAAGCTCGTCGTGCCGGTCGAGTTGGAGACGGAGGCGGAACTCCTGATGGGATCGGCCCAAATCATGCTCGATGGGGCCAGTTCCAAGACCAAGATGCCGACCGACAACCCGCATCGAAACAAGTACAAGATCCTCTCGGCCCCACACTTGTCGGACAGCTACTACACGGGCAACAGCGCCAAGGCGTGGTACTTGTTTGCCAGCCCGGCCGTGGTGCCCGCCTTCGAGTTGGTGTTCCTCAACGGGAAGCGGACGCCGACGATCGAGCGGATCGAGGCTCCGGCCAACATGCTGGGCATGGGATTCCGGGGCTACATCGACGTGGGCGTGAAGGAACAGGACCCGCGTGGTGCGGTCAAGGTCAAGGGCGAGGCGTAAGCCGGTAACCAAACTGTGAATTGGAGGTCATCGAGATGACTGTTGAATTCGTGCAAGAGGGCAACGCGATTGATTACACGCCTTCGTCCGACATGTCGGCCGGCGACGTGGTGGTCCAGGGTGAACTGGTCGGCGTGGCCAAGCGGGACTGCAAGGCGGATGAACTTGGGGCCCTGGCCGTTACCGGCCTGTTCGATTTTCCCAAGGCCACCGGTGGTGGTACGGCGATCACCGCAGGCGCCAACGTTTATTGGGACGTAGGCGACCAGGAGGCCAAGGAAGACTCGGAGACGGGCGCCAACAAACTGGTCGGCAAGACAGTGCTGGACGCGGCCGACGCCGACGAGACGGTCCGTGTTCGGATGAGCCAATAGGACAATGCCCGTGACCGACCTGCTTCGACAAGGTTCCGAATGGCTTGAGCGGATGCGAACGACGCATGCCGCCAGCCCGGTGGAGTATCGCCGGGAAGGGCAGCCCGCCGAGACTGTCAGCGCCACATTCGGCAAGACGGACTACGAGATTGCCGACGACGCAGGCCTGACGGTCGGTTCGCACGTTTGGGATTTCCTGATACGGGCCGACGAGTTGGGCTTCGAGCCGGAATCGGGCGACGTCATCGCGGCCAGTGGTCGCAAGTACGAGGTCATGAACCTTGGCGGTGAAGGCTGCTGGCGGTTTAGCGACCCCTACCGACAGACGTATCGAATTCACACCAGAGACATTGGGAGCCTGTAACGTGAGCTTGGCGACCGACATAGCCGACGCCGTCATGGCCGAATTGAACGCGGCCCCAGACGGCACATTCAGCCAAACGATGACGGCACGCCGGACCGTGCTGCCGGAGTCCAACTTGCCTGAACTGGCGGAGCTGAAGGTGTCGGTCGTGCCCAAGTCGGTCGAGATCACTGGTTCTACGAGGGCCACCAGCCAATACGACATCGCCGTCGACATCGGCGTTCAGAAGAAACTCGGCAAGGACCTCGATGCGGAGGTCGCGGCCTTGGGGGCGCTGGTCGACGAGATGGCCGACTACCTGCGTAAGCGAACGCTCGATCAAGCCCCGTTCGCCGTGTGGGTCGGAATCCGAAACGAACCGGTTTACGCACCGGAACATCTGGCTGAGCAGCGTGTGTTCACCAGCGTCTTGACGGTGACCTACCGGGCATTGAAGTGAACAAGGTGAAGCGGAGGATGGTAACGCCAAATGATCGGCCTCGACGTCAAGCGAATGTTCTTCGATACGAAGAGGGTCCGCGCTAAGACGGACAAAGCGACGCGACGCGTACTCTCGAAGTTCGGTGCGTTTGTCCGACAGACGGCCAAGCGAAGCATACGCAAGCGGAAGAAGGCCAGCCAGCCGGGCAAGCCGCCCAGCAGCCACGTCGGTCTGCTGAAGAGGTTCATTTGGTTCGGCTATGACGTGATTCGCCGCAGCGTGGTCATTGGCCCGGTGCGGCTTTCGCAGAAGGGCCGTGGCGAGGCGCCCTCCGCGCTGGAGTACGGTGGAATCGTGACGATGCAGTCCCGTCGTCGCGATGGAAAGAGGACAAGGACTCACATCCGACCGCGACCGTTTATGGGCCCGGCGATGGAGAAAGAGAAACAACAACTTCCCGCGTTGTGGCGGGACAGTGTGAAGTAGAACGGAGGATTCAGCATGTCACAGACATTCCTGTTGGGCATGAACGCCAAGATCTATCAGGGAGCGGCGGGCGCCGATCTCGCGACCGTTACCGAAATGAGCAACGTCAAGGACGTGACGCTCAATCTCGAAGCGGGGGAGGCAGACGTCACGACCCGGGGCAACCAGGGCTGGCGGGCCACCGTGGCGACGTTACGGGAGTGCTCGGTCGAGTTTGAGATGCTCTGGAATCCGGGCGACGCCGGCTTCGAGGCAATCAAGACCGCGTTTCTCAGCGCCGGCACGCTCCGGTTGGCCGTGCTGACCGGCGAAAAAGCCACGTCGGGTACAGAGGGACCGTTGGGCGATTTCTCGATCACCAACTTCTCTCGCAACGAACCACTCGAAGAGGGTGTCACGGTAAGTGTTACCGCGAAACTGGCTGAGTTCGAAGAATGGGTGGAGGTTGCATGATGAAAGCATTCAACGACGGAGCTGGCCGGACTTGGACGATCACGCTGACGCTCGGCACGGCAATGACCGTGAAAGAGCAACTCGGCGTGGACTTGCTTCAGCCCGAAGCGGGCGACCCGCCATTGCTTACGCGACTCGGAACCGACGAGATGCTCTTGGGCGAAGTGCTCTGCGCGATGCTCCAACAGCAATTCGAGACGCAAGGTGTCACGGCCGAGGAGGTGCGCAACGGGTTCGACGGTCAGACGCTTTTGGCCGCCCAGAAGGCGTTCTATGAGGAACTGATCGATTTTTTCCAGAGTCGCGGCCGCACGGATCGGGCGAAGGCGGTCGCGAAGCAGGTCAAGATGATCGACGCAGCGGTAGTCGCGGTGGAAACACGCATCGACGCGCTGGACATCGACCAGACGATTGCTGGGGCCATGTCTGGCGAATCGCCGGAAGCCTTGGCATCGACCCAAGACAGTTGACGCTCCGGCAGTTGCTGTTGATGGCCGAGGGCCGCAACGAAAACCTCTGGCTGCTCGCCTCGGCCGTGATGTCGCTGCTGGCCAATTGCCACCGTGACCCGAAAAAGCGGGCATTCACGCCCGACGACTTCAACCCGATGGTTCACCGGACCGAACGGGCCGACGTGATCCGCGTCACGCCCGAGAACATCGGTGATCTGCGAGAGGCGTTTGTCGCAGCAGTCCAGAACTAAGGCCCTTTGATGGCAGTTTCATCAACCGCAATTCGAGCCGGACGCGCATTCGTCGAGCTATTTGCCGACGACACGAAGCTGGTGCGCGGATTGCGTCGGGCCGAGGCGAAGGTTCGAGCGTTCGGCGACAAGCTCAAGAACATCGGGCGGCGGATGATGGGGCTGGGACTGATGGCCGCCGCGCCGCTGGCACTCGCCACGAAGGTCTTCGCTGGCTTCGATGACCAGATGCGTGCCGTCCAGGCCGTCATCGGCGCGACCGGCAAAGAGTTCGACATGCTCAATGAGAAGGCCAAGATGCTTGGCCGTACCACGTCGTTCTCGGCGGCCCAGGTCGCGGCCGGCATGCTCGAACTGGGCCGGGCCGGCTTTTCACCCAAGCAGATTGACGCAGCTATTGCCTCGGTGCTCGATCTCTCTCGGGCCACCGGAACCGAACTGCCCGAGGCGTCGAACATCGCGGCCAGCACGCTCCGTTCATTCGGGATGGAAGCCGACCAGATGGGGCGTGTGGCCGACGTGATGACGGCCACGGCCAACAACTCGGCCCAGACACTCACGGACCTGGGCGAGGCGATGAAGTACACCGCCCCGATCGCGGCCGAGTATGGACTCACGCTCGAAGAGACCGCCAAGACGCTCGGCGCACTGGCCAACTACGGCATCAAGGGCTCGATGGCCGGCACCACCATGAAGAACATCCTGCTGCGGCTGGCCGATCCGGCGATCCGCTCCCAGGTCGAAGCGCTCGGCGTCTCGGTTACCGACGCCGGCGGCAACCTCCGCAATGTCTCCGACATCCTCCGCGACGTGGGCCAGGCGGTCAAGGGAATGCCTAATGCCAAGAGACTGGCCATCTTCAACGAGATCTTCGGCATGCGGGCCATCGCTGGCGGGGCCAAACTGACGGCCGCCGAGTTCGATCGGCTGAACAACGCCATCGACAGCGCGACTGGTACGGCTGCCAAGACGGCCAAGGTGATGGACAGCGGCATCGGTGGCGCCTTTCGACGCTTGTATTCCGCCGTCGAGGGAATCGCCATCGCCATTGGTGATGCCCTGGCCAAGCCGCTATCAGACATGGCCGCATGGCTCGGCAAGGCGGCCGGTTCGATCACCGAGTGGATCAAGAACCACAAGCAGCTTGTCGTCACCGCAATGAAGGTCATCCTCCTCGTGATGGGAGTCGGCGCGGCCCTGGTGGCCTTGGGATTCACGTTCAGCGCGATGGCAACGGCAATCGGCGGGATCATCTCGGTCGTCACGGCCGCGATCGCCGTCTTCAAGATCATCGCCGCCGTGATTGCCTTTCTCGTCTCGCCGGTCGGACTGGCGATTGCGGCCATCGCCGCGTTGGGGGCCTACATCCTCTACGCGACCGGGATCGCTGGCAAGGCGATCGCCTGGCTGGGCGAGAAGTTCAGCGTGCTCAAAGACGACGCGCTGAACGCTTACCAAGGCATCGCGGATGCATTTGCCGCCGGCGACATCGCCTTGGCAGTCAAGATCCTTTGGTTGACGATCAAGATGGAGTGGACCCGAGGTATAGGCGCCCTCGAAAAGGCGTGGCTGAACTTCCGCAACTTCTTCATCCGCATCGGATACGACGCCTGGCATGGTCTTCTGGCCGTGGTCGAAACGGTCTGGCACGCCCTGGAGGTCGGCTGGATCGAGACGACGGCATTCTTCTCGAAAGCCTGGGCGTCCTTCACCGGCTTCTTCGCCAAGACCTGGCAGCGGATCAAGTCTGGCGCGAAGAAGGCGTGGAACTGGATCAAGAGCCTGTTCGACGATTCGGTCGACCTGGAGGCGGAGAACAAACTCGTCGAGGAGCAGAAGCAGACCGCGCTCAATCAAATCGACGATGAGCAGCAGCGGACGATTGCCGAGCGCGAGTCGAAAAGACAGGCCGACCGTCAGCGAGCGGGCGCGCTGCACGAAGGTACGATGGCGCAGATCGGCCAGGGCACACGGACGAGGTCTACCAAAACATGGCCCGCGTGGCGGCCCGATCGATCGTCCGCAAGACACCCGGCGTGACCGTGAAGCTTGTGGCTTGCGAAGACGTCGGCCACGATCGCAATATGGGCACCCGTTTCGAGGCCTATATCGACGAGTCGGCCGATTGGGTGGTAGCCTGCGACGCCGACGTGCTCTGCTTCGACGACCTGACGCCCGTCATCGAGCGGGCGGAAACCGAAGGTCGCGATTTCGTTGGACGGATCTCGGGCCGTTACCGCAAGGCGCCAAGAACCCTTCGCATGGTCGAGTACTGCAACCTCTTCCGGCAGAACAATCTTCCGGAACTGGTCCTGCACGTCCCAAACGTCTTTTTCATCCGTGGTTCATTGTCGCGTCAATTGGCCGAATCGGCCAACCGCTGGACCGAGCATCTCCATACGACCAACACGCACGTCCTCGGCCGTCCGCTCTGGTCCGACCAGGTCGGATTCACGCTGGCCGTAGCAGAACTGCGATTGGCTTCGGAGCGGCTGGGGTTCTTCCGTCCGGCGGAAGTGGCCAATTGGCTCGACGCGCGCCGGATGGATCCGCACCCACGAATTGTTCACTTCGGCGCCCGCCGGTGGCGACGTTTTTGGAGTCGCGGCAAGATCCTGGGCATGATGCAATGACGGGCCACCGCCGTGTGGGACCAAACCTCGTCCAGAAGACCATTTCGGTGGCCACAGCGCTGCTCACCGGCGAGCGAATCTCTGCTGACCGGATTCGCCGCCGAATCGAGATCTGCGCCCGTTGCCGCTACGTCCGCGCCCGCAAGACCCGACGCGGCGACCGCAAGCTCAACTGCGGCATCTGCGGCTGCCGACTCGGTGGACGCCGCGCGTTGATCAACCTCGCCCGCTACGAGGAGACGCGCCGGTACGGCTGCAAGCATCCGCGTGGCTCGCGATGGAGAAAGGCGGCGGTGTGAATTACGCCTGAGGCGATGCCGCCGATAACCAGCACATCCACGCCATCCACTGAAGGCACGCATACGCCTGAAGCGGTGTTGAGGGCGATTCTCGCGAAGGAAAAACTAGCTCTCCAGGAGGGTGCTGCGCATCGAAGAGCCATGATTGGCTGGCGCTGTACGCTCCTATCTCCTTTACCAGAAGCGACTTACATCTATTTTGAGAAAAATGGATAAAATGACGTGCTTGGCCGGCAAGTTTGCCGGCCAATCTGCTATAATTCTGGCATGTCATCAACCATCGCTGAACTAACGGCCCTCGCGAAGATCCCGGAAACCGACTCGGCTGTGGCCGAGGGTTTTCGTTTTGGGAGCAAGGGCACGCACACGAGCCGCACTTTCATGCTGCGAGAGTTGTCGCAAGTACTGCGAGGGACGCCCGCCGACGCTGATCGATCAGCGTACTCAGAGGCAATTATCGCAGAGAACCTGGCCGAGAAACGCACTGTCGCAACACGCCGCAGTACGAACCAGCGACTGGGCGAACTTTATGCTCTCGACCCAAAGACGCTTCTCTTCCGCGTGCTGCGCCAGTTCTGGCCGTCCGACGAGCGGGGGCAGCCGCTTCTTGCGCTGCTTTGTGCCCTGGCTCGCGATCCGCTTCTGCGAGCGACCGCCCCGACGGTCCTTTCGCTTGGAGTTGGCGAGGAACTGGCGAGACAATCCATGACCGATGCTGTCCGCGACGCGGTGAGCAATCGTTTGAACGACAGCATCGTCGACAAGGTTGTCAGAAATGCGTCATCAACGTGGGCACAATCTGGGCATCTCACTGGTCGCGTTCGCAAGACCCGAGTGGCCCATCAGCCGACTCCGCTGTCGACAGCCTACGCGCTGTTCCTGGGCTATTTGCTGGGAATGCGGGGACATCGACTGTTCGGAACTCTGTGGACGGAGGTGCTCGATGTCTCCGTCGACGAGTTGATCGGATGTGCGATGGATGCGAAACGACTCGGCGTGATGGATTTCAAGCGTGCCGGTGACGTCATTGAGATCGGATTCTCACCGATCTTGCAGAACCGCTAGAGCCGGAGGCCCCTATGGGACGGGTTGAAGAAATCGCTGAACGGTATGAACGGCATATTTCTGCCCCGTGGCAGCGCAACCTTGCCGGCGCGCAGAAGGCCATCTTCGTTGTCTATCGGAAAGAGGACGAACGCAAGCTCCGGGCAAAGCGACGCGAATTTGAGGTGCGTACCAAAGAAGCGGGGCACAAGTGGCGCGAGCTTGATCTCACACCCCTGTTTCCCCAGTGGATGGCTGACGACGAATACCGTGACGCGTTCTTTGACTGCCCTGACGATCTCACGATGAAGCTCGAAGGAGAATTCATCGGATATGTAGCAGATCAGTTGCGCGAGGCGCTTACGGCCGATGACGTTGATGAAGACACCGTGGTCGGCGTTTTCGGCGCAGCAGCTATCTACGGGTTCGCGCGAGTTTCTCTCGTCCTGAAGAAGGTTGAGGGCGACATTCGTGGCCGCCTCGTGCTGTTCTTTCCTGGCGACTACGACCAAAACAACTACCGCCTGCTGGACGCCCGAGACGGGTGGAATTACCTCGCAGTGCCAATAACGCTCCATCAAGGAGAAGACGAATGACCAAGAACCGAGATCTTTTTGTTCGCGATCCCGCCGTGGCGGCGCTGATGATCATCGGCCAGGCCCGCATCAACGACGGGATGACCGACCAGGAGCGCAAGACACTGCGTGAAGAACTCTCCAATTTCGTGTGTGAGGGCCAATACGCCGATGGCACCTTGCGTATTCTGGAGTCGTTTCTTGGCAGCCTTGGTGGCACTAGCCAGGCGGCGGCCTGGGTAAGCGGCTTCTATGGCAGCGGCAAGTCACACTTGTTGAAGATGCTATGCCATCTCTGGGTTGACACCGAGTTCGCCGAAGATGGCGCGCAGGCCAGGAGCCTGGTTCCAGACCTGCCCAACGATGTCGCCGCGGCACTGAAGGAGCTTGACACGCAGGGCCGTCGGCTGGGTGGGCTGCATGCGGTGTCGGGCACGCTTCCCTCTGGCGGAAGCCAAAGTGTTCGCCTGATCGTGCTGGGCATCGTTCTCCGATCAAAGGGTCTGCCCGAAAGCTACGCGCAAGCGAAATTCTGCCTGTATCTTAAGCACAACGGTTTCTACGAGCAGGTGAAGTCCGCGATCGAATCCCACGGCAAGGACTTTCTCCGGGAACTGAATAACCTCTACGTCAGCCCCGTACTACACGATGCGCTGATCGAGGTCGACGCCGGCTACGGCGACCGAAAAGCTGTTCGTGAACTGCTCAAGCAGGAGTTTCGACAGCCAAACGACATTAGTACTGCCGAAGTGATTTCGATGATGCGAGAAGTGCTGTCAGACGGCGGTCAGCTTCCCTGCACCATCATTGTGCTCGACGAAGTCCAGCTCTACATCGGTGAAAGCAACGACAGGGCAACCCAGGTCGTAGAAGTCTCGGAAGCGATCTGCAAGCAGTTAGACTCCCGCGTCATGCTCGTCGGCGCGGGACAGAACGCGCTCGGCGCGCAAACGGCTCAGTTTGGAAAGCTGCGCGATCGATACACGATCCCCGTCGAACTGTCCGACGCCGATGTCGAGACGGTCACACGCCGCGTGCTTCTCCAGAAGAAGCCCGAGGCGGTCGACGCCATCCGCACGTCGCTCGATGGCCATGCCGGCGAAATCGAGCGTCAACTGGCCAGCACAGCCATCTGCAGCCGCACTGAAGATCGCGCTGTGCTTGTCGAGGACTACCCACTGCTACCCGTGCGTCGTCGATTCTGGGAGCATGTGTTTCGGGCCGTCGATCCCGCCGGCACCAGCGGCATGTTGCGGTCCCAACTCAGGATCATTCACGACGCGCTGCGCAACCTGGCCGAAGAGGCTCTTGGCACCGTTGTGCCTGCCGACTTCATGTTCGACCAGTTGCAGCCCAACCTCGTTCAGCAGGGTGTTCTCCTGCGCGAACTCGATGAAACCATTCGCAACCTCGACGACGGCACCGACGATGGCAGGCTTGCCCGCCGTCTCTGCGGACTGATCTTCCTTATCCGAAAGTTGCCTCGCGATGCTGGCGTCGACATTGGCGTTCGGGCTACCGAGGCGATGCTGGCCGATCTGATGGTTGGCGACCTGAAAGACGACGGCACGGCGCTCCGCAAGCAAATTCCCGTGGTGCTGGAGCATCTCGTGGAGAACGGCGTCCTGCTCCGTGACCACGGTGAGTACAACCTGCAGACGAGGGAATACTCCGAGTGGGACAAGGAATTCCGCAATCGGGTCACCCGCTTCTCCAGTCAGGAACCGGAGATTCACAATAAGCGAGACGCCCTGATTCGTAACGCTGCGCAGGAGGCGGCGAAAGGGGTGAAACTCCAACAGGGTGCGAGCAAGGAGACACGAAGGCTGGCGATTCACTTTGGCGACGAACCACCCACGGCCGATGGCCATGAAGTCCCGGTTTGGATTCGAGATGGCTGGTCGTGCAGCGAAAAAAGTGTTGTCGATGCGGCCCGAGCCGCCGGAACCGACAGTCCTATCGTGTTCATTTACGTTCCCAAGGCCAGCGCCGACGATCTGCGCAAGCAAGTCATCCGCTACGAGGCGGCCAAGGGGACGATCGAATTCAAGGGCGTGCCCAGCACACCCGAGGGCCAAGAGGCCCGCAACGCCATGCAGAGCCGCCAGGAAGACGCCCAGCGGTTGCGAGATGAGCTTATCGCAAGCGTCATCGACAGCGCCAAAGTATTCAAGGGCGGTGGTGCCGAGCGACACGAACTGACGATCGAAGAGAAGATCCGCGAGGCCGCCGGCGACGCGCTCGATCGGCTTTTCCCCGACTTCAAGGACGCCGACCACAAGAACTGGTCCGTGGTCATCAGCCGCGCGAAGAACGGCGACGATTCACCATTGCAAGCCGTCAGCTGGACGGGCCCGGGCGAGCAGCACCCCGTGTGCAAAGAGGTTCTACGCGAAGTCGGCGCGGGGGCGGATGGACGCAGCATTCGCAAGAAGCTGGCCGACAGCCCCTACGGTTGGCCACAGGACGCCATTGACGGCGCGCTCATCGCTTTGCACGCCTGTGGCCATCTTACGGCCCGCCACGGCGGCTCTCCGTTGACCGCCGGGCAGCTTGATCAGGGCAAAGTGGGACGTGCTGAGTTTCGGGTGGAAACGGACACGCTGTCGGCCCAGCAGAAAATCCAACTTCGCGGCCTCTTCCAGGAAGCCGGCCTGTCCGCCAAGCCAAGTGACGACCTGGGCGACAAGTCGAGCGAGTTCCTCGATACGCTCGAGCATCTGGCCGAACACTCCGGAGGCGAGCCGCCACTGCCCCAGCGTCCAAGTGTCGCGCATCTGGCCGATCTCCGCAGCCTGGCCGGCAACGAACGGCTCGTGAAGATGCTCGAACAGCAAAAGGAACTGAAGGCAGCAGCCAAGGAGTGGAAAGCGGCCGCCGATCTGGCCGAGAAGCGGAAGCCGCAGTGGGACAACCTACAGCGATTCGTTCGTCACGGCTCGGGGATGGACGAATTCTCCGAGATTGATTCGGCAGTAGTCGGCATCCGGGGCGACCGGCTCCTGCTCGACCGCACGGACCATGTCACACCGCTCGTCAAGAAAGCGGCCGGCGAACTCCGCACGGCAGTCACGACCGCCCACAAGAGTTTTGAGCAGACACATACCATCGAACTCGCCTCCTTGGAAGCCACCGAAGCGTGGCAGAAAATCGAGGCCAACCAGCGAGAGGAAATTCTCCAGAGTGTGGGCATTGGCCCGGTTCCGTCGATTTCTGTCGGCGCAGACGCGGATCTTCTCCGCACGCTCGACGCGACGCCGTTGTCGTCGTGGCGTGACAAGACCGACGCGATCCCCAGTCGCTTTGCCAATGCGGCCACGAAGGCGGCCAAGCTCCTGGAGCCCAAGTTGCAGAGGGTGCGGCTTACCAGCGGCACGCTGAAGACGGAGGAGGAGGTGCGAGACTGGCTCGCCGCCAAGGAGACCGAACTTGTCGAGAAACTCAAGGACGGCCCCGTCGTTATCTCGTGAGGAACCACTCATGCCACCACTTCCAAGCAACCTCCGGCGCGATCTCGAACGCGCGATCATCAAGGCCCGCGACGTGGCCGAAGCCGGGGCCCGTGCCGCGCTGGAGGCGCTCACGATCCATGAAGGCAAGGTCGGCGGGCACTTGACCGGCGATCAGCGGACGCTCCGTAATCGGCTCCGCGCACACGCTCGGCAGCTTGGCGACAACCGGAACAGCCGGTCGGGCGCCCAGGCGATCGACCGGCTGATGCGTGAATGCGCCTACGAACATTGGCACCGCATGATCTTCGCCCGATTCCTGGCCGAGAATGACCTTTTGGTGGAGCCCGAATCGGGCGTTTCGGTCACACTCGATGAGGTCGAGGAGCTTGCCCGCGATGCAAAGGCCGACCCTTGGGACTTGGCCAGTCGGTACGCCCAGCGAATGCTCCCGCAGATCTTTCGCCCCGACGATCCGCTGCTTGCGGTTGCACTTCCCACGGAGACCCGGGTGGAGCTCGAATCCCTTCTTGAATCGCTGCCGACCGAGACCTTTGGGGGCGACGACAGCTTGGGTTGGGTCTATCAATTCTGGCAGAGCAAGCGGAAGGACGAGGTCAACGACTCAGGCGAGAAGATCACCGGCGATACGCTGCCGGCAGTGACGCAGCTCTTCACCGAGCACTACATGGTGCTCTTCCTGCTGCACAACACGATGGGCGCGTGGCACGCCGGTAGGGTGCTTGCCCAGCGGCCCAAGCTTGCCAAGACGGCTGGGAGCGAACAAGAGCTGCGCAACGCGGTTGCGCTGTCCCAGGCCGACGGCTACTCGTTTGAGTACCTCCGCTTCGTTCGTGACCCGGTGGAAGGTGACGCGGATAATGCACCAACTGGCCCCTGGCGACCGGCAGCCGGGACATTCGACGGCTGGCCGAAGGAGGCGATAGACCTGAAGGTGCTCGACCCCTGCTGCGGGTCTGGGCATTTCTTGGTCGCCGTTTTCGAGCTGCTTACGCGTCTGCGGATGGACGAAGAAGGCTTGTCTGTCGAGGAGGCCTCGCGGGCCGTGTTGCGTGACAACGTTTTCGGTCTGGAGGTTGATCAGCGCTGTACGCAGATCGCCGCGTTCGCCCTGGCATTCGCCGTTTGGAAGATGACTGGCCGGGTGATTGACCTGCCCTCACTCAATATCGCCTGTTGCGGTATCGGCCCGTCGGCGACGCTTGATGAGTGGCTCACGCTCGCCGAGCAGGCCGAGCACACTTTGCCGGCCCACGCCCGCGAGCCGGTCTGCAACGGGCTGGAGAATCTCCACCGCTTGTTCTCGCAGGCATCGGAACTCGGCTCACTGATCGACCCCTCCGAATTGCCCTCCGACATGTTTGCCGCCGACTACGAGACACTTCAGCCGTTCCTGGAAGAAGTCTTCCAACGTGAATCGGCAGACGCCGAGGCCCGTGAGCTGGCCGTTGCCGCGCAAGGGATGGTTCGGGCATCGGAACTGCTTGCTGGAGAGTATCATTTGGTCATCACGAACGTGCCGTACTTAGCACGCGGCAAGCAGGACGAGTTGATTCAGCGATTCTGCGAGGCAAACTTCCGCAAGGCGAAAACGGATTTAGCGACTGTCTTCCTTCTCCGAATGTTTGGCCTGCTGGATTCCGAAGGGGTCTGTGCGATTGTCATTACGCAGAACTGGCGGTTTCAACCTACTTATTCCTCCCTGAGGAAATCGGTGCTGTCGAGCAAGACCCTCAATTTCGTCGGAGCCCTAGGTCCACGGGCTTTTGAGACTATCACCGGAGAAGTTGTGAACGTCGGGTTATTCGTGCATTCTGCGGTACGTCCAACAGAGCCGCACGCGATTTCGTTCATTGAGGCTTCCGCAGAACCGAACTCCACAGAGAAGATGCGCGCGTTACGTGAAAGACCCGTGAGTCGGGTGTCGCAACGTAGCCAGCGCGATAATCCGGATCATGTAATCTCGCTTCATTCTTCTGATGGTGAAGAGCTCTTAGGGAACCGGGCGTCGAGCTACCAAGGCATTAAGACTGGTGATGACGGAAGATATAAGAGGAAGTTCTGGGAGGTGGCTGGGCCGGAACCAGGCTGGCGGCTGATGCAAAGCACTGTCGAGGAATCTTGTGAGTACGGCGGGCTAGTGCCGTGTCAACATTTGATTCTTGGGTTCAGGCTATGAAACTGGGTGCCACTGCTGGCTTGTCCAGCAGTGCCTCGAAGCGTCTCGCCGGATTGCACTGCTGGACAAGCCAGCAGTGGCACCCCAATTCCTAAGGTTGACGAAGCACTAGAACACGTGCTTCGGTGGGAGGACGAGGGGAGTGGTCTGGCAAGACTCCAGGGCCTATCAGCCTGGGGCAAGCGCGGCGTTGCGATCAGCCAGATGTCTTCTCTGCCATGCGCGCTTTTCTGTGGAGCCGCCTTCGACAGCAACATGACGGCGCTGATACCTAAAAACGAATCTGATCTTCCTGCGATATACACTTACGTGAAATCGGAGGAGTTCGTTCACGAAATCCGGAGAATAGACCGATCGCTAAAGCCGACCAATAGCAGCTTCATCCGGATCCCGTTTGAAGCCGAGAAATGGGTGCCCCTTGCGGCGTCGCTTGAGTTCTCTCACGATCCTTGGTCAGACGATCCTCGCCAATACCCCTTCCACGGCCGACCAGAGAAATCAACGGTGCCGCTGCAAGTGGCCGTCGCCCGGCTGCTCGGCTACCGCTGGCCCGCTGAACTCGATGCCGAGATGGAACTCTCGGACGATACCCGGGCGTTGGTCCGGCGTTGCGACGAACTACTGGAACTGGCCGACGCCGACGGAATCGTCTGTCTGCCTGCTGTTCGGGCCGAAGCGACCGCCGCCGAGCGGTTACGTCGAATGTTACGGGCCGCTTACGGGCCGGATTGGTCAGCCGGCAAGGAGGCCGAACTACTGGGCGCGGCTGACGCCGCAGGCAAGTCGCTTGACGAGTGGCTGCGAACTACGTTCTTCGAACAGCACTGCAAGCGGTTCCACCACCGCCCGTTCATTTGGCACATTTGGGACGGCAAGAATGATGGCTTCCACGCGCTGGTCAACTACCACAAGCTGGCCGCTCCCGACGGTAGCGGGCGAAAGCTGCTGGAAACGCTCACCTACTCCTACCTGGGCGATTGGATCGGCCGCCAGGAAGACGGTGTCAAGCAAGGCGAACCGGGAGCTGAAGCCCGGTTGGCCGCCGCCAAAACGCTACAGGGGGAACTCGAAGAGATTCTCAAGGGTGAGCCACCCTACGATCTGTTTATCCGCTGGAAGCCGCTCGACGAACAGTCGATCGGCTGGGAGCCCGACATCAACGACGGCGTGAGGCTGAACATCCGCCCGTTTCTGATGGCAAAGGATGTCGGCCGCAAGGGCGCAGGCATCCTCCGCTTCAAACCGAACTGCACATGGAAGAAGGACCGGGGTAAGGAACCGCAACGGGACAAGGACGATTTCCCCTGGTTCTGGGGCTGGGACGAACAGACACGTGACTTTACTGGCGGCGAGTCATTCGACGGCAACCGCTGGAATGATCTGCACCACACCAATGCCTTCAAGCAAGCCGCTCGCGATCGCGCGGCTGGGCAGGAGGCCGACGAATGAGCCCCACGACTAGTACGACTCCGGCCACGCTCATCGATTGCATGATACGATCGCTTTCCGCCTCGGCCCGCCATCAACCGGGCGCCGAAGAGCAACCGGCCGCTATCTTGTGGACCGACGCCAAGGGGGAATGGAAACCGTTGCTACCCCTGCTACGCGAGCGCCTACCGCAATTGCTTGTCTACGGCGAGTACGACGCCCCAAGCCGCACAGGGCCGGCGATATGGCTCAAATGCGCGATCGCCCGCACGCTCGACGACGTTAATCTGCCGGCCGACAAGACGCCGATCATCTATCTTCCCGAGGTCAGCCGGCAATCGCTCCGGGCTGGCGACGAGTGTCCGTGGGAACTGCAGCCGCTGGTTGAACTGCTGTATCGCGGCGTTGTCTGGACGCAGAAGAGCGGACGGGATTGGACTGTCGAGGCGATGTTGGTCTCGGACGACGCTCTGGGGCTCGACGTGGCAAGAGACAACGCCACGCGGCTGTCGATGATGGCGTCGCTCTCGGTGCTTGCCGATACGCCCGTAACGCGACTTGTCGGGCGGAAACTCGAAGCCGAAGATTTCGACAAGCTCATGGTCGGCGACCACCCACGCGACCTCCTGCGATGGATGAGCGATCCAGAGCAAGGCCACGAGGAACTGGACGGAGGCAAGTGGCACGCCTTCTGCAGCCGGTGCCGTGACGAATACGGCTTCGACCCCGAAGCCGAGGGCGAAACTGCGGCCGGCGAGCGATTGGGAACACGCCCGGACGCCGCTTGGATCGGATTGTGGCGTCGCTTCTGCGAAGCGCCGGCAGCCTATCCCGGTATTCCTGATCTGCTGAAGCGATCAAAGCCTTCCGGTGTGTTGACCTTCGACAAGGACGCGTGGCCCGACGAAAACGAGGCGGCGGAAACAAGATTGCGAGACGCGCTCTCCAAGCTCGAAGGGGTCGAGGCGAGCGAAGCTCGGACGCGGATCGCGGAGTTAGAGGCGGAACATGCCGAGCGACGCGGCTGGGTGTGGTCGAAGCTGGGATTCTCACCACTCGCCCAGTCGCTCGAGCACCTTGCCCGTCTCGCCCAGCGGACAGCGACAAACGTCGGCGGGGATTCGCCAAACGAGATGGCGCAGATATATGCCGAAAGCGGCTATTTGGTCGATGATGCGGCCTTGCAGGCGTTGGCTACGGTAAAGACCACGGCCGACTCCAATTCGATTCAGTCGGCGGTGCGTGCCGTGTACTTGCCGTGGATCGAGAAGGCAGCCGAGCGTCTGCAGGAACTGACGGCGAGCCAACCTCTTCCCCACGCCGGGCAGCAGCCGGTTGTCGCCGTCGACGCTGGTGTGTGCATCCTGTTCGCGGATGGCCTGCGGTACGACCTGGCGCAAAGACTGGCGGCAACGCTAAGCGCCCTGGGCCTGCGAACGAACCAGGACCGCCGGTGGTCGGCGCTTCCCTCCGTGACGGCTACGGCCAAGCCGGCCGTAGCCCCGGTGGAATCGCAATTGAAGGGCGTGGGGCTTCCGGAGACATTTACGCCGGAGATCGAGGCAACGGCGCAGGGCCTTTCGACTCCCAGGTTCCGCAAGCTGCTCGAGAGTTCCGGTTATCAGGTCATCTCGGCGGGCGAGACGGGTAACCCCGGCGCAAGCGATCCGCGCGGCTGGTGCGAGTTCGGACAGATCGACCGACGCGGTCACGACATGCAGTTGGGGCTTGCCGGCCACGTCGAAGATGAGATCTCGCTGTTGGCCGAACGGATTGTTGAGTTGCTCGACGCCGGCTGGCGGGCAATACGCGTGGTGACCGACCACGGATGGCTATTGATGCCTGGCAGCTTGCCCAAGCATAAACTGCCGCACTATCTGGTGGAAAGTAAATGGTCGCGATGCGCGAGCATCAAGGGCCAATCCAAGGTGTCAGTTCCAAAGGCCGGCTGGCATTGGAATCCGGCTGCCGAGTTCGCCGTTGCGCCGGGCGTTTCGTGTTTTTCCGCCGGCAAAGCGTATGCCCATGGAGGCGTCAGCCTGCAGGAGTGCTTGTTGGCCGATCTGACGGTTGAACCCTCGCTTGAGGAGAGCAAGCTTACGGCCACGATCAAGCAGATCGAGTGGCGCGGCTTGCGGCTTCGGGTCGGCGTGGAACCAGCGGATACTCGGCTATCCATCGATCTTAGAAGCAAGCCCAACTCCGCGGATTCGTCGATCGCCCTTTCCGCCAAGCAGCTTGACGATGCCGGAAACGCGTCGCTTGTTGTCGAGGACGACGATCTCGTCGGGACTATCGCTGCGGTCGTCGTGCTCGATATCGACGGACGGGTACTTACCAAACAAACAACCACTGTTGGTGGCGATGAATGAGGACTATGCGATGACTACTACCTCTATCCAGATGGACGCGCTCGACAACATGGCCGCCTCGGTCTTTGACGGCTACCTCGTGCGCAAGGATTTGGTTCGCAAGTATGCCCGGCAGTACCCGGTTCCGACCTACGTTGTGGAGTTCTTGCTGGGCCGGTACTGCGCGACGGTTGACGAAGAAGAAATCGCCGAGGGCCTGCAGATTGTCGAACGGCAACTCAAAGACCGCACCGTTCGCACGGGTCAGGAAGAGGTGTTCAAACACAAGGCCCGTGACAAGGGGGCGGTGAAGCTAATTGACATCATCAAGGCCAAGCTCGATACACGCAACGACTGCTACACTGCGGAACTTCCAAGCCTAGCGATCAAGGACGTGCAGATTTCCGATTCGCTCGTCAAGGAACACGAACGGATGTTGACCGACGGCTTCTATGCCGAAGTGACACTGGAGTACGACGCGGTCGTCGCACAAGAAAAGAACGGCCGACCTTTCCGAATCGCGGCCCTGCGGCCGATCCAGATGTCGAAGTCGGACGTGCTTGACGTGCTCTACCAAGGACGACGGGAGTTTTCAACCGAACAATGTATCGATTTTCTTGTACGCTCAATCGGCCTGGAGCCATCGGTGCTTTCGGAACGTGCCAAGCAAGTGGTCCTGCTGCGAATATTGCCGTTTGTGGAACGGAATCTGAATCTTGTCGAGCTGGGACCCCGTGGCACGGGCAAGAGCCATCTGTTCCAACAGATCTCGCCGTACTCGCACTTGATCTCCGGCGGCAAGGCAACAGTGGCGAAGATGTTTGTCAACAACGCCAATGGGCAGAGGGGGCTTGTATGCCAATACGACGTCGTCTGCTTCGATGAAATCTCGGGCGTCTCTTTCGACCAGAAGGACGGTGTCAACATCATGAAGGGCTACATGGCGTCTGGCGAGTTCAGCCGTGGGAAAGAGAGTATTCGGGCTGAAGGCGGAATCGTCATGGTCGGCAATTTTGACGTGGACATCGAGCAGCAGCAGCGAATCGGGCATCTGCTTAGCCCACTGCCGACCGAAATGCGCGACGATACCGCATTTCACGATCGCCTGCATGCCTACGTGCCCGGATGGGATTTTCCAAAACTGAATCCGAACGAGCACCTGACCAATCATTTCGGTCTCGTCAGTGACTTCCTGAGCGAGTGCTGGACGAAGCTGCGTAGTGGCAGTCGCATTCCGGCATTGCAGAACCGCGTGTTCTTCGGCGGGGCGCTGAGCGGCCGCGACATCGAGGCGGTGAACAAGACCATTGGCGGTTTGCTCAAGCTGATCCATCCTGATCCAACAGTATCGGTGTCCGATGATGATCTAGAACCGCTTCTTCGCATGGCCCTGGAATCGCGCCGCCGCGTGAAGGAACAGCAGAAGAGGTGTCTCAAGAGCGAGTTCCGCAACACGCATTTCAGTTATACGATGGGCGTTGACGGCGTCGAGCAATTTGTTTCGACGCCGGAGTTGCACAGCGACGAAGCCATTGACGGCGACCCGCTTCCGCCAGGCCAAGTGTGGGCCATCAGCCCGGGGGGGCCGGATGCTGGTGCTGGATTGTACCGCATCGAAGTAACTACCGGTCCCGGCAGCAACGTCAAGATTCTGAACACGCCAGCACCCCCCGGATTTCGCGAAAGCGTGAAAGTGGGAGAACAGAACCTCTACTCCCAAAGCAAACAGCTGGTTGGGGATCGTGACCCCCGCGCCCACGAGTTCTCGATTCAGA
>CAYYNP010000027.1:0-55987 GCA_964472545.1 uncultured Planctomycetaceae bacterium
GACGGTTCGTTGCAGTCTTGCTCTTTGTCTGGCGGCTCGCAGCTGGCGTGCTCTTAAGAGGCTGGCTCACATGATGCCGGTTGGCATCACGCAGCGGGCTCGCAGCAGGCCGGTTCGCAGCACTTCGCGGCCTTCTTGGCAGCGAGGCGGGCCCGCAGGCCGGCAAACAGGCCACAGCCGCCCTTGCCACCGCACGGATCGCAGCAGGCAGGCTCGCAGCACGCGGGTTCACAGGCAGCCGGCTCGCAACAGGCGGGCTCGCAAGCGGCCGGTTCGCAGCATGCCGGTTCACAACAGGCAGGCTCGCAACATCCGGCCCCACCGAAGCGGGCGAAAAGCCCGCCGGCTTGGGCGCTGGACACGCCGATCACCACAATGGCGATCGCCGTCAATCCAAGCAAGTGGATACGACGGTTCATGGGAGGTACTCCTTGTTAGGAAAGACCAAGTGGGATACTCACACAATTCGGCATAAGTGGGTATTTTGAGCCAAATCTAGGTGTTGCTATCGACGGAAATCCAAGCGGTTCTTTACCAGACGACCCATCTCCGCCATAACTCGCAGATTCCTGGGCCGGTTGTACCGCGCGTTCCGGTTGTACCCCATCTGGCAGCCACATCATGCCGACTTTCGCACCATTACGCCGCCAATTCCGTGGTTCCGCGACGACCGCCCCCCGTTATGCAACCGGCAAACGCTCACCAAATACCGGAGATAACCTACTGTTGAGCATGGAATTCCCGTGTATATTGCCGAACACGTGGGAAACCACGAGCTAAACTTGAGCAGTTCAGTCGCGTGCGGCGCCCAGACTCGCCCGCCGCCAGAGGGGGCCAGTCAAGGAGCATCCGTGATGATCGACGCGAAGAGCACCGCCGAACCGTTGTACTCCAGCCTGGGCGCAGACCCCGACCTGGCCGAGATCGTCGGTCTGTTTGTCGACGAAATGCCCGCGCGAGTCTCTGCTTTGCAGGACCTCCTTCAGGCGGCCGACTGGGAATCGCTGCGTCGCACGGCACACCAACTCAAGGGCGCCGCGGGCAGCTACGGTTTTGGCCCGATCTCGCCCGCCGCCGCCGTGCTGGAAACGGCGCTGCGGGAGAACGCGCCGGAAGACGAGATCCGCAAGTCGGTCGACGAACTGGTCGACCTCTGCAGCCGCGCCCGTGGCGGCGCGCCCGAGTAGCCCGCATTTTCGACCGGCCGTAGCCGAATTCGCCAGAATTTGGCGTTCTACGTGCTGCTGCCCAAAGTCTGGCGACTTCGGCTACGGAACATCCCGTCCGCGTTGGCGATGAAGGCGCGCTAGGGCTAACGCACCTCGAACGCCTCCAACCCACCCGGCGAGGCGACGACCAAGAGCGTCTTGCCTTGCGATTGGACCGTGGCCAACCCCGACAGAGCCGCCCCGTAGTTGAACTTGTCCAGCGGCTTGCCGTCGGCCGCAATCACGTGGATCGAGCCGTCCGGGCCGGGCAGCAGCCACTGTCCCGCCGCGCCGGGCGTCAACTTGCCTGGGACGATCCGTTCGACCGGCATGGGGAACGTGCCCGGTGGGAGGACGTATCGCCAGAGCGTCTCCCCGTTGAGATTGAACCCGATCGCCGAGCAGTCGCCGGTCTGCCGGATTTGGTGCCCGCACCATTCCGGCTGCCCGTCGCCGTCGAGATCGGCGGCCGCGATGTGCAGCAGAAGTTGCCGGCCGCCGAGCATCACCTGGGCGAGGGCCTTTCCGGTGGAGTTGACGGCCGCCAGGGTCCCGTTGCTGTTGGTGCAGAACAGCATCCGGCGTCCTTGCGAGTCCGGGCCGCCGACGCCGATCCGCGCGACGTTCACGAGCGAACGGTTCGACCAGAGCCGCCGGCCGTCCAGCGCGATCCGCTGCAAACCGACCACGTCCCAATAGCCCACGTAGGCGGCAAGCTGACCGTTACCCTCGAGGTCGGCCAACTGCACGTCGTAAATGCCCGGATGGGGATGCTCGATCGCGTTCTCCGGATAGCTCCCCAGCAACTGCAAATCGCCGTCGAGCAGATGGAATCGTTGCGACTTCTGAAAGTCCATCCCGAAGGCGGCAAAGTAACGTTTGCCCCCGGCCGTGGCGGCGGTGCGCAGCCCGTTGATCAATTCGCTCTCTTCGATCGCCAGCCGGTGATTGGCGATCAGTTTGCCGTCGAGCCCCACTTCCGCAATCGTCTTGAAGGCGTCGATCACCAAGAGACGCGGCGCTGCGTCGGATCCCTCGTCGGGCAGGATATAGCCGGGCGTCTTGACGGCCGGGCATTTCCATGCCGGCGTAAGCTTCAGCGTTTTCGGGTCGCTGCGCGGCGCCACCTCGCCTTGAGCAAACTCAATGCCGGTGGTCCGCGCTAGGTCCTCGCCGGCCGCCAGCCGCTGGAGCCTGTCGGCAAAGACGGCGCCCGCGTTCGGCACCAGGCCGACGTCTACCGATTGGACCACACCGCCGGCGTCGAGAATCAGCGTCGTCGGATAGTCCAGGACTTCCAGCCCGTGGGCCGCGCTTTGATCCGTGTCGCGCAGGATCGGCAGGTCGACTTTCAACTCGGCGAACAGATCCAACAGCGCTTGGTCCTTCGTCTCCGCGCCGTCCACGCTGATCGCCAGGAAGACGAAGTTCGGGTTGTCCTTGTATTGTTCGTAGACCTTCGCGAGTTTCGGCAGGCCTTCGCGACACGGGGTGCACCAGGTGGCCCAAAAATCGAGTACGGCGATCTTCCCCAACAGCGACTCCCGCGTGACCGGGTTGCCCTCGAGGTCGACGAACTTGAAATCGGGCACCCGTTGGCCCAGCAGTCTGGTGACGTCGTAAAGGCGTAACGCATCGACGACGTCCACGCCGTCGGGCACAACGCATTGGAACGCTTCCGCGGCGATCTCGCCGTCCAAGCGGGCCCCCGTAAACTCGGCCACCAGCGACATAGCCTCCAATTGGGTCCCCGTACTGCGCTCCAACGCCGCCTTCATCTCGTCGTCCGGATGGACCATCCTCCGCAAGACGTGCGACTCCTGGTCGATCCACAGCTCGATCGTCCCGCCAGGGTGCTTGGCCCGAATGCGGTGGCACAAGCGGCCGTCGATCGTCTCCGGCTCGACCAGCACGGGCGCCTCGGCCTCGTAGAGGATCGACTCCAACGGGTCCTCTTCCAACAGCAGCAGCAACTGCGGCATCACGTCGGGATGTTGCCGCGCGTCCAGCGGCAGCACCTGGTCGTTGTAGATGTCCGACATCGTCAACGCGGCCGGCGCCGGCTTACGGAGAATCTGCTTCGGCGCGCGGGGCGTGAGGGCATAGAACTGCTCGCCGTCGGAGAGGATCGTCATCTCGTGCAGGCCGATACGCACCTTGTTCGGGCGCTTTAGCGTCAGCGAGAAGGGGCTCTCCCAGGTCAGTCCGGCGGGATCGGGCTGCACCAGAAAGCGGACCTTGCCGGCGTCGGCATAGCTGTTGGCGCCGCGGTAGAGTTCGACCGTTTTGGCCAGGATCCTCTCGGCGTCGGAGAGTTCCCGCGGCGGCCCCGGCTGATCGTCCGGCCCGGCCGCGCCCGACTGGGTGGCATTTGCGCCGGTCGAGGTCTCGTCGGTGGAGGTTGCCGTCGGGCCGCAGCCCACCAGAAGCACCACGGCCAAGCCAAGGCAGACCGTCGCCCCGCACGTCCACGGCAGCCGGCCAACAAGATCTGACGGTTGGAAACGACAAGGCATCGATTCATCCTTTCACAGGGAGGGAAATCCGTCAGCAGAAAAGAATAGGAGAAAACCAGCCCTGGCGGAACGGCAATTCGTGCGTTGTCAAAAAGACTGCATTCGAGTGAATGTGAATCGAAGCGATTCATATCGCGATACGCAGGCGCAGTCAATGCGAGCACACTCCCTCTGGGTTTGATTCGTGGCCGAGAGGCGATAATCGCTGTAACATCATAGTACTGAATAGGTTACATAACGAAGATGCAGGCGGAACCCGGTTTGGCACACCAACTGCATTATTCGCGTGACAATGAAGCAAACCCCTCCCACTCAGTGACCCCCTTCGACAGGAGACGGAACGATGACCCTCGCACGAAACACCATGCTGGCTGCCCTCGCTTCCCTGGCCCTGGCCGCGCCCGCCGTGGCCAACGATACCTACCGCACCTACCGCCACCTCGAGAACGTGGCCGAGGACCTCCGCAGCGACGCCCGAGGGCTCGTCAGAGAATTCGCCCTACACTTCCGCCACACGCCGGAGTACGCCCACCTGCGGTCCGACGGACTGGAGATGTACCGGCTGGCCGACCACATCGAAGAGGTGGCCGACGACCGCGGCTCGGTGATCCACCTGCAACGGGACCTCGCCGAACTCGACCGGCTGTTCCACCACACCGAAGGCCTCTTGCGGCAGATCACGATCCGAGCCCAGCAGGGAGCCGGCGGACATATCCACGGCGATCTTCGCCACGTCGCCCGCGACATGCAAGAGATGGCCCAGAACCTGCACCACCTGCGTGAGGACGTTGAGCAGCTTGTCCGCGCGTCGCAGAGCTGCCCTTGGGGCCACGGCGTGAACCCCGGCTACGTCGTACCCGGCCGAAACCGTCACGTCGTGCCCGGTGGCATCACCCGCCCCATTCCCGGCGGCATCAACCACGGCGTGCCCGGCGTCCACATCAATACCCCGACCTTCCGCTACAACCAAGGCTGTGGCGGAACCTACATCGGCGGCATCGGCTGGGGCGTCCGCATCGGCCACTAACGGCCCGCCAATCGCAACGCGACACGAAAGGGCGCTCCGCAAGGGGCGCCCTTTTTGATGTTCTTGAGTGATTGTAGCCGAATTCGCCAGAATTTGGCGGGTGGCCCGGCCACTCTTGCGCAGAGGACTTTGCCACCAAGACAGACTTCGTTCGCAAGAGTGTCCGGGTTGCGCAGCAACAAGAGATACCTCCGCGGACGCCGATCCTCCCGTTGCTGCGCAACCCCGACGCTTTTCCGGCCAAGCGAGAGAAATGGCAACGCGTGCTTCGGAAAAGCGGCGGGGCCACCCGAGATGCGTCGCGCTCACTCCTGCGCCCGCTCGCCCACACAATACAGCGCCTGATTCGAACGCAAGAAAATCTGCCCTTCGCTTGGCGCCAGCGAACTGCGGAAGATCTCTCGATCAGACGTATCGATCCGATTGCGGGCGACGATCTTCAACTCGCTGCCGGGTTTGATGACCAGGGTCTCGCCGTCGTCGTTCTGCAAGTAAATCAACCCGCCGGCGGCCACCGGCGATGCGGAGAAACTGCCACCGAGACGCTCTTGCCAGAGTTCCTTGCCGGTCGCTGCATCGTAACAGGTGCCGATACCGCCCATGTTGACCACGGTCACGTAGCCGTCGGCGAAGATCGGCGACGAAAGGTCGCGTCCGCCGCCGCGGGGCGTGTGCCATGCCATGTGGCTTTCGGTCACGTCGCCACTGCCGCCGGGACGCACCGCGTGGACGTCGCCCGGCAAGCCGCTGACGACGTACAGCATTCCCCCGCCGAAAGCCGCCACGGGCGTACCGCGGCCGCGAAAAGCCGCACAGAACCAATGCTCTTTGCCGGTATCCGGATCGTAGCCTCGCAGGCCGTATTCCCCGCTGAGGACCAACTCCCGCCGCGTGTCGGCGTCGATCACATACGGCGTGTTCCATCCGCCGCGCGGCCGTTCTTTGCGTTCGGTCCGCCAAACGATTTCGCCGGTCTGTAGATTCAGCGAAATCAGATGGGACGCCCCCTGCGCGTCGCAGTTCTGAACGACGGTCTCTCCGACGATGACCGGCGACGCCCCGACTCCCCAGGGACCCGGAAAACTGCCCAGATCGCGCGACCAGAGCGGCTTGCCGTCGACGTCGAAGCAGTGGATCCCGCCGCGGCCGAAGAAGGCCACGACGCGCTTGCCGTCGCTGGCGCAGGTCGGGCTGGCAAAGCTGTTCAGCCCGTGTACCGATTCACCCTCGCCGGTGGCGGCCACGCGTTGCCAGAGCAACTTGCCTTCGCCGCGGTCGACGGCCAACACGATCCGCTCGACTTGGCCGTCGTCTGTCTTGCGGGCGGTCGTCAGGAAGATCCGCTCGCCGTGAATGCACGGGGACGAATGCCCCAGGCCCTCCAGTTCGGTGCGCCATTGCACGTCGCTCTGATCCCAGGTGACCGGCACGTTCGATTCGCTGCAATGACCGGTTCCCAACGGACCACGAAAGCGAGGCCAATTCGACTCGGCACGGAGTTCCGCTGGCAGTGCAACACTCGCAACGAACAGGGCAAGCGACCGGAAAGCGACACGAACGACTCGATAAATCGGCTTCTTCATCGGCGGCATGATACTCCCGTGGCCGACGTACGGGCCACGAACACAGGGCGGGCGGGCAAGGTGGGGCACGTCTTTCGATTCTAGTTCCCGGCTGAGAACGACGCAAGTTTTGCATCGATGCGCGATCACTGCGGCCGCACCGGCACGTCGAGATCGCCCACGGCGAACTGGATCGCGTCGAGATAGAACTTCATGATCGTCCGGTTCCACCAGACTTCCGTGCGATGGCCGAACTCACTGTAGAAGACGCGGCCCGTGCCGTAGGTCTTGACCCACGCCAGGGCGTAGTCGTTGTCGGTCCGCCGCAGCCATTTGACGCCCATGTTGGTGGTCTTGGTGTCGATCGACAACAACACGCGGACCTTGTCGCGCGAGTAGGGTTCGAGGTATTGGAAGACCTCTTCGGTAATGCGAAAGTCCTTTCCGCCGAAGACCGCCAATAGCGGGTGGTCGGGTTCGTCGAGCTTCACGCCGACTTCTTCGTTCCAGGGATGGCCGCCGCAGCTAGCCCCCAGCAGGTTCTCCAATTCCGGCCAATGTCGGGCGGCGCCGATCGAGTAGTGATATGCCACCACGCCGCCGCCGTCGCGTACCCAACTCAAGAAGCTCTCGCGGAGCAGCTTCTCGATTTGGGCCTTGTCCGACCCGTACTTGGCAAACTCCGGCATCGCCGCGTCGGTCGGCGTGGTCCACGGCCCGCAACTGTTGTTCATCACGATCGCGTCGAACTGCTTGATATTCTCCGGCAAGAGCAGCGTCTGGTCGTCGCTGATGATCCCTTGAAAGGCCCCGGTCTTTTCGCCGAGCGTCTGCATGGCGAAGGCGCCTTGTGGGATCGTGTAGCCTTTGTGGGGCGATTTCTCCATGTAGGGCGTGTTCCAGATCAACACGCGGCGGGGCCGAGCCGGACGCACGCGGGCCTCTTCGGGGGCGGCCTCGCGAATCCGCCGGGCTTGATCGGGGGAGAGGTCGGCGCGAACGGGCACAACAAACGCCACGACGGCAACCGCAAGCAGGAGTCGCAAGAGGCTCTGAAACGGGCAGGTAGAAGTCATGGTGAATATCTCCGGTAATCGCGTGTTGTCGTACGGAGAGAATGCCTACAACGTCCACCCCGCACGATGCTCGCGCCGTAGCGCCGCGTCGGCCGCCGCGTCGCTGAGGCACTTCATGGCCACCGGGTCGTATTCGATCGGGCGGTCGAACTGGGTGGCCAGGTTGCCCAGCAGCACGAACTCGGTCAACACGGCGCCGTAGTCGAAGTTCGACATCGCCTTTGGCCCGCCGCGGCAGGCGCGGAGCCATTCGCGTTCGTGGCTGCCGTGCCGGGGAAGCGTCGGCTCGGGAAGCTTGTAGCCGGCCCATCTGTCTTCCGGCAACAGCGTGTAGCTGGAGTTGTGCCCGGTCGAATGGATCTTGCCCTTGCTGCCCAGTACCAGGCAGCCGGCGAAATCGAGCCACGGCCCCGGACCGCCGGCGATCAGCTTGCGGCCCAAGAGCGGTTCGAGCGTTTCGCGAAAGCCGGGCCCGTTCATCCCCGCGTGCCAATGGACGGTCACCGGCGGCATATCGCCCCGGGCGGGAAACTCGTAGTGGATGATCTCCCACTTGGGGAACGACTCGCGGTCGATCTCCGAGACTTCGGCCCGCACCCGAATCCGCGGGCTTTCGCCGGCCGCCGGATCGGCGTACCAGAGCGTGTCGAGTTTCAACGCCATAAACTGCATGTTGGCCGTGTGGATGGCCCAGTTGCCGAGTTGCTGCGTGCCGAACTCCCGCCAGTTGTGCCATCGCATCCAATTGCGGTGGTACGGCCGCGCACGCCGGGGGCCGAGCCACAGGTCCCATTTTAGATGTTCCGGCACCGGCATGGTCTCGGTGGGCGGCGCAACGTTGCCAACGCCCGCGTTGGTGTTCCAGACGTAGACCTCGCGGACCTCGCCCAGGTCGCCGGAGCGAACGATTTCGACCTGTTCGCGAAACGCCCCGGTCGCCGTGCCCTGGTTGCCCATCTGTGTGGCCACGCCCGTTTCGTTGGCGGTGTGGCGCATCACCCGAGCTTCGTTGATGGTGTTGGTCAGCGGCTTTTCGCAGTAGAGGTGTTTGCCCATCTTCATGGCCATCACGCCGCAAGGTGCGTGGATGTGGTCCGGCGCGGCCACGATCACGGCGTCGATCTGTTTGTCCTTTTCCTGGAGCATCTTGCGATAGTCGTGGAACTTCGGCACGTCGGCCAGCTTGGCGAACGACTCGGCCGCCCGTTGCGTGTTGACGTCGCACATCGCCACGATGTTCTCGCCGATCCGCGGAATGGCCCCCACGAACCAACTCCCCCGGCCGCCACAGCCGACCAGGGCGATGTTGAGTTTGTCGTTGGCCTCGGCCGAGAAGGCGAGGCCTTCGGGGATGACAGAAGCGGCGAGGGCAACGTCTGCGGAGGCCTTCAGAAAGCGGCGGCGAGAGATGGGTGGTTTCATTTTCACTGCTCGCGTCTAGCTGAAACAGATCGCGGTCTTGTGTTCGATACTCAATCGCGCGGCCTCGAACAGCGAGAGCCACACGGTCTTCTCGATCCACATCGGCCCCTCATTCTCGCCGATTTCGTTGATATTTACGGCCTCGGCATCGGACAACCGGCCGCCTTCGAGCGTGATGCCCAGTTTCGGGGCAACGCTCACGAGTTCTTCCATCAGGCGATAGCTCGACCCCAACAGCCCGCCCAAGATGCGATCTTGGTCGGTTTCGTCAATGATCACGTCGTGGAAGTCGATCGGCAAATAGAAGCCCTCGCAATCGGAATGACACAGAAGGTGGCTGGACATCATATAGGTTTCTTCGTCCACCACGGGGTCTTCTGCGGCGTTCTCGCCTTCAGGCATTGGCGTCGGTTCCCAGCCGGGGTCTCTGGTCACGTGTGCGTAGACGCGCCGGAGATAATGCAGAAACGAGTACGGGTAGCTCAGAAGATCGTCTCGCGACTGCATGGGCGAAAGCCGTTCGGGTTCCTCGTGGCGGGGCAGGTCGTTCTCGGCGAGAACTTCGTTGACCTTCGCCAGGTTATCGCGCAGCCATTGGGCACCTTCGGCGTCGTGTTCGATCAGGTCGGCCAACATTCCGGTCTCTACGGCAAGTCCCATGGAGTTTCATCTCCCTGTTGCGTAAGAGGTGTGCGCAGGAAATCGGTCGTCTCATAATGGCCGGCACAGGCATGCGACCTCGCCATCGGCCGGCGGGCGTTGAACGTCCGAATTCTACCCGCTGGCCGGCCCGTGTGCTACTCCGTCAGGTCGACCCGCACGCCGGGCAGGACGTCGGCCGCGGTGACGTTCGTTCCCACGGCGATCACCCATTGCAGTTGCGCGTGCCCTCGAAACGGCGCGAGGCCGGCGTCGGAGACCGGCGTGTTCGAGACGTCGAGACTCTCCAGACTCGCCAGCCGTGCCAGGGGGGCGATTCCTCGGTCGGTGACCGCGGTGCCGCGAAGTACCAAGGAGCGCAGGTCTCCGAGACGTTCGAGATAGACCAGCCCGGCGTCGGTGATTTGGGTGTCGGACAGGTCGATCCGCTCGAGCTGTTCGAGTTGCCCCAGCGGTTCGAGTTGGGCGTCGGTCACGTCGCAGAGCGTGACGTGCTTGAGATTGGGGAGTTGCCGCAAGAGTACGATCCGATCGCCGGGGATCGGCTCATCGACCCGCTCCACGTCGCTGTCCAGCAGATGGCCCAGCCAGTCGGGCGTGACGTCCGTGCCGGCCAGCTTGACGCTCACGCCCGACAGCGCCGGCATCGCCGAGAGTTGCGCCAGCCCGGCGTCGCTAACGGCCGTTTGCGTCAGATCGAGTTCGCCCAGCCGGCCGAGAAAACGCAAATGGACCAGTCCCCGGTCGGTGATGCGGACGTTGTGGCCCAGGTTGAGATACTTCAGCCGTCCGAGATTCGCCAGATGGACCAAGCCGGTGTCGGTGATCTGCGTGCTGTGGACGTCGAGCGCTTCGAGCCGGGTGAGTTCCGCCAAGTGCGACAACCCGGCGTCGGTAATCCGCGTGCCGTGCAGCGAGAGCCGGCGGAGCTTCGAGAGCCGGCCGACGTATCGCATGGCGGCGTCGGTCGCCCGGGTGTCGGCCAGGTAGAGCCGTTCGAGGTTCGGCAACTCGACCAGACACGTCAGGTCGTCGTCGTCGAGTTGACGCTTCTCGAGATGCACCAACACTACGTCGGCCACCAGTGGATTGCTCCCGCGGCGGTCGCGAAGTTCGATACGTGCATCGAGCTTCCGCAGCGCCTCGTACGCGCCGCGTTGGGCCGGATCCAATTCGGCCGTGGCGCCCGTCGGATCGGCGGCCTCGACTTCCACGACGGCCCCTTCGGCCGATTCGAGCGGCAGGTCGGCCCGATCACCGTCGGAAACGGCTCGAACCATCGACAGCGGGAAGACGACGGCCGCAATCAACCCCAACAAACCGAAAACCGTCAAGCCGTTCAACGTGCGGCGGTTGCGCCGCGGGTCGAGGATTGCCAACAGTCGGCCTTCCAGCGCCGAGGGCCGCGCCATGGCGATCGCGCCACAAGCGGCCAGCGTGTGGGCCTGCAAGCCCGAGGCGATCTGTAGAAGCTGGTCGGCGTAGGCCGACGGCTTGCACCCGGCCGCCAGGATCAGGTCGTCGCAGGCGGCCTCGCGTTCCAATCGCATCCGCCGCAGCGCGAACCAGACCAGCAGATTGAACCAGAACAACGCACAAGCAACCAGCGAGAGAAGCTGCGTCAGGCAGTCGGCACGTCGGATATGGGCCAACTCGTGCAACACGACCACCCGGCGCCGATCGTCCGACCAGTCGTCCGCTTCGGCGGGCAGCAGCAGCTTCGGACGGAAGATCCCCCATTGCATGGGCATCGAACGGCGCCGGCTCTGCAGCAACACGATCCGACGCCGCACGCCCAATTCGGCCGCCAGGTGGGACGTCTCTTCCGGCCAAGGACCGTCGACAATCTGCCGGGCCGAACGCGACAGCCATCGCAAGCTCAGCAAGCCCAGCGCGATCGGCAGCAACGCTACGACCGTGCCCGCCAGCCATGCCGTCAGCAACCACGTTGGCCAGGACGCGGCACCGGCAGTGCTCGACTCCTCCTGCTCCCCTTCGGCGGCCGATGAGGGCGACTTCTGCGGCGATGCCGGGGTTGCAGCGGCGGGTGGCACGGGTGAACGGGGAAGCCGTCGGGTGCCACTGCTGGCTTGTTCAGCAGTGTGGGGCTCGCCAGACGTTCGAATCGGGGCACTGCTGGACAAACCAGCAGTGGCACCCAACGTCTGTTCGTCCTCGCCACGATCGACGCCGCGGTCGACGCCCGGCAACGTCATCCAACTCGGCAACACCTGCCATGCGGGCAACGTCGCCGAAAGCACCGGCAGCACGGCCACGGCAGCCACGGCCAGAAACCAGACGATATGCCGCGTCGAGGCCGACGCCCGCCGCAACAGCGGCATGACCGCCGCCACGACTCCCAACAAGACGACGCCTTTCAGCGCCGCATCGAGCAGGATCGGCAACATGGTCACGATCCCCTTTGACGGGCTTCGTCGATCAGGGCCTCCAGCCGGCTGAGTTCCTCCGTGCCGATCTTCGCGTCGGGCTGCGCCAGATGAGCCGCCACGGCCTTTTCCAGCGAGCCGTCGAAGAACGTCTTCAACACCCCCTCGAGCGCCGATTGCCCCGCCCGACGCCGGGCACGCAGCGGATGATAGATGAACTGCCGGCCGCGTTTCTCGTGCCGCAGGTGCCCCTTGTCTTCAAGAATCCTCAGCAACGTCCGCACGGCCGTTTTCGACGGAGGATCGGGCATGCCCTGCCACACGTCCGCCGCCGAGGCCTCCCCGCGGGCATAGATCACCGTCATGATCTGCCGTTCACGGCGGCTGAGGTCGTTTTGGTGATCCATGGTGTTGTGCGGTCTGAGCGGATATGGTGGGACGGCATCGCGAGCCCTTACAGCCAATTTTTTAGCATTTGGTTGGGGAATGTCAAGTGGCATCCGATCAAAGGGCAGAGCGAGAATGGGGCATGCAGTATCGGGTGCATCGAGTCCGTTCGCGGTCCGAGTGGTCTCTCCGGCCGAGGTTCGCGCGGGATCTGCGAGCTCTGCTGCGTCAATTGCGTCTTGGTGCGGCAACGCGGAATGGGTGCAATCGGGTTGACTCGACGGATGGTTTTCGCTAGATGTGGACGCCACATACGCTGGGGAGAAATGGGCCATGAATGTAGGAGTCAAACTGCGGCCGTCGCGGGCGAAATCGACCGACGATCCAGGACACATGGGGATATATTGGAGGCACGATGACAGACGACATTTTCGAGGATACTACTTCCACATAGACGATCTGCCGAGTGAATGCCAAGAACCGTCGAAGTGGCGGGACCACCTGTTCGACAACACCGTTCCCGGGTACATAGTCGAAGACATCAAGATCCAAGACGATTTCAAGAATCGGCGCGAGTCCCTTGTTCGCAAGTCCTGGGCCGCAGAAGAAGCATTGGCCGAATACCTTGAGGAAGTAACGAGACCTCGGCAACACGGAGCGTATTCGTTCAATCCGGATACGTTCAACTGCCACAACTGCGTCACTTGGGCGGTGGAAACGATCAATTTGGCGCTGGGAGAAGTGCTATCCCGGGTTCGCCAGGGGAGAATCAAGCTGATGAAGGCCCAACTGGAGGCAATGCCTTGAAGTCGATCATCGCGTTTCGAAAGGAGGATTACGGCTGGTTTCTCGATCTCGATGACGCCGACGCGAGTGTTGCCGTCGATGCGAAAACCGGCGATATTCTTCTGAACGAAGGAGCCGGTGAGGACCGCTTCCACAATGCTGCCATATCGAGAAGCGCGTTCCACGAGTTCTGTTTGAGGGAGTTTTCGGGCTCAATGTATGAACTGACGCTCGAGCACGGTCTAACTGGCAGCCACGTGCTGGGCGTTACGGGCGACAAGGAACAAGCAGAGACGTGGATTCGCGAAGCGACTTCGGCGATTCGCTCTCCCCTCAAGATGAAGGACCTGCCGAATCGGCGTCCTCCCTTTACCCGCCCCGAAAACTGCGGTTCTCTGTTCTCCGAGCGTATTCACAATACACGCGTATGTGATATCAAGCTTGTCTTGGAGCCGTGGGGCGAGCGATACACGATGCAACCGCACGCGGCGTTTGACGTGGCCTTCTGGGGGCCTCCAGGTGCCTCCCCAGTCGTGGAGATCGGCGACGGGGCAATCACACTAAGCGCCGCGCGTGGATCGCTCATTCGGTTGTTTGTAGCCAGCTTTGGCGCGCTGCGAGGGGCGAGCCCCTCGGAAGTCCTCGAGCAAGAGGTGCAGCGTATTCGGGGGTTCGGTGAATTCGAGTTGACCGGGGCCGGCGTGGAACGGTTGAAGAAAGACCTGCACCATGCGGGCGATGCGATCGACTCGCTCCTTGCGTCGGATTCAGCCGATCGAAAGGCCGCGTTTCTGTCGTGCGCCACGATCGCAAGGACCCTTGCTCGCTGCGCCCGGAGTGAGTACCGGCCCAAGCGGGAAACCGTTTGGCGAGTCTCCGCCCGGATATTGCAGCTTGCGGACCTTGCATTGGAACTCTTCGATTCGGCCTCGGACGAACTGTTGTCCAAGGCCCTGTCGAACCACGAAGAGGACATTTGGCACTGGCTGGAAGCGCGCGCTTGGGACGGAAGAACGCCACTCGAACTCGGCGCTGCGGAGGGCTCGGCAACGGCGACTCGTACCGGCACGCCCCCCAATTGAGCCTCACCGGAGTGCTCGATATGCGAGCATGCCTATGCCGCCGCGTTCCTGGGAATCGAGCCGGTGGAGCCGAAGAGCTCGTCAATCAACCGAGAAATCCTCGCCTTCTCGCCAGAGAAGCCGTGCTCGAACCGCCGCAACCACCGGTCTCTCAGTGCCGCATTACGACAGACCCGGTCCCAGAATTCGGCGAATGCACCGGGGTCGAGAAACTTCACGCCGAAGGCCTCCTGCTCGGCCGGTGGGAGCGGCCCCCTGCGGCATTCCAGGTCCGCCCTCGCTTGCTGCATATACTCCCTGTAGCTCGCGAAGAACTTGCCAGGGCTCTCTATCATGTCTCGGCCTCCGGTCCGTAGCGCCCCCCCGTCACAAACGGGCCCCCCTCCTGGCAGGACGGCCATCGTAGAGGTTTCGGACACATGGTGCAATACCGTGTAGGTCGCTGCTCGATACTCGGCCCGGATCGATTTGTGCAAGCTAGACTTTCTTGAGTCGCCCCCCGTTCGGCGGCCTCGTTTCACAGGCTGGGCTGCGTTGTGCGTTTCGAGACTGCTTGCCTCCTGCTCTGGTGCTGCCGTGTTGGCGATGACACGAACAGATTCTGACGGGAAGACCAGCCCCTCACGCCATGCGGCACAGCCTCACCTGCAATGGGTCGCCGGCGCAGCCGCCGTGGCGAGTATCGCCCTGGTCGTGCTGACCGTCGTGCTGCGGATCGCGTATCCGTACGAGTTGGAGTGGATGGAAGGCGGCGTGTTGGACCACGTCGAGCGGATTCGCGCGGGCGAGACGATATATGGCGAGCCGACGCTGCGGTTCGTGCCGTTTATCTACCCGCCGTTCTACTATTATCTGTCGGCGGCGGCGATGAGCGTCTTTGGCGATGGGTTCCTGGGGCCGCGGCTGGTTTCGGCGGTTGCGTCGATCGGCTGTGCGTTGCTGATCGGCGGATGGGTCGTTCGCGAAACGGGCAAGCGGCTGCCGGCGCTCTGTGCGGCGGCGTTCTATCTGGCCACGTTTTCGATCACCGACGGCTGGTTCGATCTTGCCCGGGTCGATGCGCTGTTGCCGCTGTTGGTGCTCGGGGCGGCGTGGTGGATCCGATTCGGACGTGGAAGCTGGACGGCTGCGGCTGCCGGGCTGTTGCTTTGTGCCGCGCTGTTCACGAAACAATCGACAATCGTCTGGGCCGGGCCGCTGCTGCTGTGGCAACTCGTCTACTGTCGCCGACGGTTCTGGATCACGGCAGCCGCGTGGATCGTGCCGTCGGTGTTGATTTGGGCCTATCTCCACGTGCAGAGCGACGGCTGGTTTACTTACTGGGTGTTCGTGTTGCCGAGGCAGCATCCGTGGGAATGGTGGAGTCTGTCGGGCTTTTGGCTGAGCGACCTGCTGCCGCACGTGCCGGTGGCGCTGGCAGCGGTCGTGCTCTTGGCGTTCGTGCGGCGGCGCCGTTGGCAGCGCCGGCCGGCCGCTCTGTTCTACGTGGCGTTGGCGACCGGCGGATTCGGCGTCTCGTGGCTCTCGCGGCTGCACACCGGCGGCGGCGTGAACACGATCATCCCGGCGTTGGCGGTGACGGCCGTTTTGTTGGGGATGGCGATGGCACGCCTGCCGCGGGTGATCGAGCGCAACCGCCGACTCGCCCGTCGAAAAAGGGGACAGGCACCTCGCGACATCAGGTCTTCCCGAGGGCTGAGGTGGATGGGCTCGGAGCCAGTCCCCTTTTTCGACGGGCTGCTACAGGCCACGATACCGATCGCCGTCGCCGTGCAGTTGCTGCTGCTGGCTCCGCATCCGTGGAACTGGATGCCCACGGCCGCCGACCGCCGCGCCGGCGACGCGCTGGTCGAGCAGATCCGGCAGTGCGAAGGCGACGTGCTGGTGCCCACCAGTTCCTACCTGGCCGTCCGAGCGGGCAAGCCGGCGACCGCCCATCACATGGCCGTGATGGACCTGCTGCGGGCCACCGGCAGCGAGCCGATCAAGCGGGAGTTTCTCCACCAAGCGAACCGCGAACTCGCCGGCAGCGGCTACGAATCGATCCTGCTCTACCGCACCAAAGGATGGTTCGATTCCACCCCAATTGCCGACGCGTTCGAGTATCGGGGGCCGGCGGTCGCGTCGCCAAACGCCTTCCTACCGAAGTCGGGCACCACCGACTACGTGCCGAAACACTACTTCGCCAGGAAGCGTGGGTAGTGTGGGGGTTCTGGGGGCACTGCAAACCCCCGCGCAACACGGGGGACTTGGGGTTGACTCTCCTGGGCAATCCTGCCAAACTCCCGCCCCCATTCGTCCTGCTCGGCCCGTTGTGGCCCGAAGGAGACGCGACTTGCCATCGACCGCCGGGAAATCTGCGCCGCCGTCCGTCACGCCGCTCTCGCTGCGCCGCAACTGTTCGTGGTTCCTCACGGCCAACCTGGTCAACATGGCATGTCAGTGGGGCCGTGTGGTGTTGTTGGCCCATTTGGCCGGTGTGGAGATGGTGGGCACGGTCGTGTTGGCGTTTGCGATTTGCGCGCCGGTCAACGTGTTGGCCTACCTCGGGCTGCGCGGCACCGTGGCCACCGACACCCGGGGCGAATACGCCTTCGGCGACTACTTCGCGTTGCGTTTGATCATGGCCGCCATGGCCTTGTTGATCGTGGTGGGGATCGTGGCGGCCTCGGCCTACCGAGGGCAGACGGCGTGGATCATCCTCGTGGTGGCCGTTGGTGAACTCTTCCGATCGGTCAGCGACATCTTCCACGCCCTGTTCCAACAACACGAACGTATGGACCGGATGGCGATTTCGGTGATGCTTCGCGGCGGGCTGATGTTGGCACTGCTGGCCGTCGGCGTGTTGCTGACCGGCAGTGTGCTGTGGGGGATGGTCGGGTTCCCGTTGGCGATGGCGGCCACGTTCTTCGCTTTCGATCTGCCTACCGGAGCACGCATCGTACGCAACTCGCCGCTGCGGCAGGGCGTGCCGGATGGAAGCGTCGACGTGCCGCGTGGCGGACTGCGCCCGCGATTCGACGTCCGCACGATGCTCCGCCTGGCGTGGCTGGCGTTGCCGTTGGGGGTGGCCATGATGATGGTCTCGCTGGCGTCGAGCATTCCACGATACATGGTCGGGCATTACCTGGGACTGCACACGCTGGGCGTCTTCGTGATGATCCTCTATCTGGCGATGGTGGGCTCGAAGCTGGGGGCCGCGATGTCGCAATCGGCCGGGCCGCGGCTGGCCAAGCTCTACGCGGCCGGCGACCTGGCAGCCTATCGACGATTGCTCGTGAATCTGCTGGCCGTGACGGCCGGCATGGGAGTGGCCGTGGTGGCGGCGGTGGCGGTTGTCGGCGGCCCGATCTTGGGCCTGATTTACGGTGCCGGGTTCAGCCGGCATGCCCCCTTGGCCGTCTACCTGATGGTGGCGGGCGTAATGATGTACATGACCACGCCGCTTTCGCAGGCCATCGACGCCATGCGGCGTTTCAAGACGCACCTGGCGATGCGCGTGGCGGGGATCGTCGCGTTGTTGGCCGCCGCGCCGGGACTGATCGAGGCCTACGGACTGAAGGGGGCAGCGATGGGCATGTTTCTCGGCTACGCCACGACCGTGCTCGGATGCACGGCCGTGGTGCTGTGGGCCGTGCGCCCTGCTCCAAGGAAGAGAACAGACAAAGCGAGATTCCGCCTGCCGGCGACCGGTGCTGCGCAGGCGGTGCCGCCTTGACGCGACAAGCGCGCGTCGAGGGACGCGGCCGCCACATGAGCAGGCCGCCGAAGAAAGCCGGGCGACAACGAAGCCAGACGTCAAGGAAGACGCGAGGCCGCAGATGCCAAGACCGATCAAAATCCTCCACGTGTTCTCCCGCATGGGACTCGGCGGGGCCGAGCTGCGCACATTGGAGGTCTTCCGCCACATCGACCGCCGGCAGTACGTGACGCAATTCTGCGCCATCTCGGGCCTCGAAGGTGAACTCGACGCAGAGATCCGTGCGTTGGGCGGGCGCGTCCACCTGTTGGGGCGCCGGCAGATCGGCTTCTCTGCACGATTCCGGCGACTGCTGCAGCACGAGCAATTCGACGTGGTCCACACGCACATGCTCAACTACTCCGGCTATATCTTGCGGCTGGCGGCGCAGTGCGGGGTGCCGGTGCGCGTGGCGTTGTTTCGCAGCTCGCAGGACGGCAAACCGTCCGGGCTGCGGCGACGTATCTACCGCCGGCTGATGCGGCGTTGGATCGACCGCCACGCCACGAAAATCGAGGCGGTCAGCGAAGGGGCCATGGAGGCCGTTTGGGGAGCCGGATGGCAGCGCGATCCGCGTTGCGAGGTGATCTTCGACGGGCTGGATCCGTCCCGGTTTCAGACCACCGCCGACGGCCGCGCCGTCCGCCGCCAGTTCGGCTTTCCCACTGACGCGCCGCTGTGCATCCACGTCGGCCGGATGGCCCGGCCCAAGAACCACGTGCGGCTGCTGGCGATCTTCGCGCGGCTGCTCGAGCGAAAGCCCGACGCCCGGCTGCTGCTGGTCGGCCGCGGCGGGAATCGGATCGAACGCGACGTTCGGCGAAGGATCGGCGAACTGGGGATCGACGGCCAGGTGAGGGTTTGTGGGGAATGCGACGACGTATCGCACCTGCTGCTGGCGGCCGACGTGATGGTCTTCCCTTCGCTTTGGGAGGGATTGCCGGGCGCCGTGCTTGAAGCCTGCGCGGCCGGCACGCCCGTGGTTGCCAGCGACCTGCCCGGGGTGCGCGAGATCGCCGCCCGGCTGCCGCGCGTCGAATTCCTGCCGCTTTCGGCCCACGACCGACGCTGGGCCGACGTCGTTGGCAAGACTCTCGAACAAGAGAACGCCCCTGCAACCCGCCGCGAGACCCAACGGGCGTTTGCTGCCAGCGAGTTCGATGTGACCCGTTGCGCAGCCGCACACTGTCGTGTGTGGCAAGGTGGCCGTTCGGAGCCGGCCGCCGTGCACAGCTCAAGGAAACGGAGGTCCGTCCCATGGACAACGGTCGCGCAATGACGCACGCGTCTACTTCGGCGAACGACTCGACGACGTCGGCCGCTTCCGGCGGCCGGCCGGCTTCGCGTGTGTTTTCGCCCCATCTGCAATACGGCCCTGCCGCCGGACCGAAGCCGATCAAGGTGTTGCACCTGGTCGGCCGCGTGGGGCGCGGCGGTGCCGAGGTTCGCTCGGTGCGGGTCTTGCGTCAGGTCGACCGCCGCCGATTTGCATTCCATTTCTGTGCCGTTTCAGGGCGCCCCGGCGAGTTCGACGACGAGGTCCGCTCGCTGGGCGGCCAAGTCCACCTGATCAGCCGTGGACGGAAGGACTTTGCCCGGCGCTTTGCCGAGTTGCTTCAGCGCGAACAATACGACGTCGTCCACAGCAACCTGCAACTCGTTTCCGGTTATCTTTTACGGCTGGCGGCCCAGAACGGCGTGCCGATGCGGATCGCCCAATTCGTCAATTCGCAAGACGACCGGATCCGCGGGCTGGCGCGCAAGGTCTACCGCCGGGCCGCCTCACTGTGGGACGACCGCTACGCGAGCCGGCGGGTGTTGCGGCGCTGGATCGACCGTCATGCGACCCATATCCTGGGCTTAAGCGAGTGGTCGTTGACCGGCGGTTGGCGGGCGAACTGGCGCGACGACCCGCGCTGCCACGTAGTCTACGACGGTCTGGACCCGGCGGAATTCGACGCGCCGGCCGAGCGCGACGCCGTATTGCAGGAGTTTGGCCTCGACAACGAAGGCCCGCTCTGCATTCACGTCGGGCGGATGGCCCGGCAAAAGAACCACGTTCGCCTGGCCGACGTCTTCGCCGCCTTGCTCAGGCGTCGGCCGACGGCCCAACTGTTGCTGGTCGGCCGCACGGTCGTCGGCCGCGACGCCCACACGATGTACGACCGGCTACGGCGGCGGATAGCACGGCTGGGCATTGCCGATCGGGTGGTGTTCGCCGGCGAACGGGCCGACGTGCCGCGGCTGCTCAACGCGGCCGACGTGTTCCTCTTCCCGTCGCTGCACGAGGGGCTCGGCGACGTCGTGCTCGAATCGTCGGCGGCCGGCACGCCCGTGCTCGCCAGCGACCTGCCGTGCATTCGCGAGATCGCCACGCGGCTGCCGGGCGTACACTATCTGTCGCTGAATGAGCCCAACGCCAGATGGGCCCGGCATGCCGATCTGCTGTTGGCCCAGCCCCGAACGCCACGCCAGCGGTGCAGCGCCCTGAAGACCTTTTCCCGCAGCGTATTCACCATCGATCGGTGTACCGATTCGCTCTGCCGCATCTGGCAGGGCGAGGCGACGACTGCCAAGCGGAGGTTTGACGCCGAGCATGGCTAAGGCTTCGCTACGATTGATGTTCTTCGTCACCGGGATGAGTTTCATCATTCCGAAGCTGGGCGAAACGCTGAGCATCGCCTTTGGCGGGCTGTTCGACGCGATGCCGCCGCGGTCGCTGGTGCTGATCCTCTGCGCCCCGGTGGTGGTGATGGGCGCCGCCTGTTTCTGGCAGGTGCGCTCGTTCGCCCGAACGTGGCCGGCCGTGCTTTGCGCGGCGATCGCTTGGGTGGGATTGCTCTACGGCACCGGCCGGGAAGACCATCGCGGCTGGGTCAACGCCACCTACATGACCGCCATCTTGCCGGCCGCCGCGCTGATCGTGAAGCATCGATGCTGGTGGCTCTGCGTACGGTCGCACGTGATGGGCAACGCGTTTGCATTGGGGCTGGTCGTCTGGTTTGAATGGCAGGCGGGCAAGCTCTTCACGCTCGGTGCGCTGCACCGTTTCGGTAACCTTCGCAGCGTCGACGATAGCACGCGGCTTGGCGATCCGAACGTGATGGGCGGCCAATTGGCGCTGGCGGCCGTGCTGGCGTTCGTTCTCTACCTAAGAAGCGGTACCGCAACCAAGACGGCCGACGGCAAGACGGTCCGCGCCCGACATTTCGGCCTGGGCTGGACGATTGCCCTCTCGCTGGCCTGCCTGCTGACCGCCTCACGCGGAGCGTTTGTGGCCTGGGGCGGCGGTATGATGCTGGCGATGTTCAGTGCCCGGCGGCGGGAGAAGACCAAGCTGGCCGACCTGGTCGCCATGGCGGGCGTGTTGATCCTCTCGACCGTGTTCGTGGTGGCGGCGATCGACTTCAAGCCCTGGCAGACGCTCGAATCGCGCCTGGACGGCTACGCCGTGCGCAGCGCCTCCGGCCGGCTGCCCCTTTGGCAAGGGGCCTTCGACGCCTGGCGATCCAATCCGCAACACTTCTTCATCGGCGCCGGCGCCGGATTGGCGCCCACGGCCTTGGGTGCCCAGATGGGTTACGTCAAAAGCGACGGCGTGAGCATCGCCACGGTCGATTGTCACAACTCGTTCATTGAATGGGGGCTGAATTTCGGCCTGGTGGGCATGATCGCCGGGCTGTGGCTGGTCGTCGGCGCCGCGATCCGGGCCCGCCGCTTCGATCGACGCGACCGCACGCTCAACCGGCAAACGATCCTGATCTGCTATGCGCTGGCCGCGATGACGTTCGTCACGGTGTTTCAGCTTTCGTTCTTGGCTGCCGGGGCGTTGATCCTGGCGATGGTCTCCGATTCGCCGCCGGCAACCAAGGCCGCCGCCCGCCAAAGTAGTTGCCAAAGTAGTCATCTCGCTCCGCGAGATGTCCCCTCGTCTTGCGGAGCAAGACGGCCACAATTTCACGGAGCCCACGGATGACCGTACGCGAATACGTTCAACGCCTCAAGACGACGCCCAACGGCGATTCGGCCCATCTCGAACTCGATCCCGCCAAGGAGATCGACTACCTGGCCATGGCCGAGGGCCGCTTGCAGCGGATCATGGACTCGATCCCGTCGCGCCCCGGGCCGACGCGGCTGTTAGACGTCGGCACCACGCCGTTTACGCTGCTGATCAAACAGACCTATCCGCACTACGACGTCTGGACGCTCGACCGCACGAACCTGCTGCGCGATCGCTGCCGGACGGCCGGCGTGGAGCTTCGGGCGTGTGATCTCGACGACGGCCTCTTCCCGTTCGACGACGGCTTCTTCGACGTGGTGGTCTTCACCGAGGTGCTCGAGCACGTCTTCGCCCCGCCGACCGGCGTGCTTGGCGAGGTGAAGCGGATCATGGCCCCCGGCGGCCGGCTGATCCTGGGCGTGCCCAATATCGCCCGGCTCTCCAAACGGCTGCGGCTGCTGTTCGGGGCCTCGCCGCTGCCGCCGGCCGATCACCAGATGAACAAAGACTGGGTACACGGCCACGGCCACATCCACGAATACACGCGATCGGAAATCGTCTCGCTCTGCCGATCGATCGACCTGCCGGCCACCAGCGTGCAGATGCTCTCGCCCAGCCCGTGGGACGTGCTCCGCGGGCGGCTGAAGGTCAGCTTCAAACGGTTCGTCTACATCTGCGTGGTTTCGATGTTCCCGCAGTTTCGCGATCACATCCACATCGAGTGTTGTAAGTAGGGCCCGGCCGAATGAACTGGAAGCAGAAAGCCGCCGTGCAGAGGATGCTCGCCCGGCTGCCTCAGCGCGCGAGCCACTCGGTCTATTACTTCGTACAGCGCTGCTTCGGCCGGCTGCGGCGAACCAATCCGTGGAAGCGCCTGGCAGCGGGCGTGGGGATCTTGGATCGGATCGCCGAACGAGACGCAGACGCACGCGGGGCCCGTTTTCTCGAGGTTGGCACGGGGCGGCGGTTGAACGTGCCGATCGCGTTGTACCTTGGCGGCGCGGGAGCGATTACCACGGTCGACGTGAATCCGTATCTTCGCGCCGATTTGATCCGCCGCGACGTCGAGTGGATCGGCCGACGTCGGCACGAGATCAAGGCGCTCTTCGGTGCCCACGCCCTGTTGCCCGGCTTCAACGAGCGGTTGCAGCAACTCGTCGAGGCCGACGTCGAGATCGATCTGCCGTCGCTGCTTACGATGATGAACGTCCGCTACCTGTCGCCCGCCGATGCCGCGTGCTTGGATTTGCCCGACGGCTCGATCGATTATCACGTCTCCTACACGGTGCTCGAACACGTCCCGCCCGACGTGCTTTGCGGCATCTTTCGCGAAGGCGCCCGCGTGTTGCGCCCCGGCGGCCGTTTCGTCCATTTCGTCGACTTCGGCGACCACTTCGCCCAGGCCGACCCGGCGATCAGTTCGATCAACTTCCTGCAGTTTAGCGACGCCCAATGGCAGGCCCGCGCCGGCAACCGCTACGCCTACCACAACCGGCTGCGGGTCGACGACCTGGCTGCGTTGATGCGGGAGGCGGGCTTGAATGTTGAAGACGTCGAAGCCGAGATTGATCAGCGTGCCCTCGACGACCTTCACGACGGCTTCCCGCTGCATCGACGTTTTGCCGGAAAGAGTGCACAGACAAACGCATCGCTGAACGCCTGGGTGGTTGCGTCGCCGGTTCCGTCGAAGAGTCGGGGTGGCTGGGGCAAAGCGCAGGGTGGCTGCCACAGGGTTCAGGGTGGCTGGGGCAGAGCGCAGCGGTGCCCCAGGGACGCCACGCTCGACTCCACTCTGGGGCACCGCTGCGCTTTGCCCCAGCCACCCGTCACCGATCAGAGCAACTCACGGGAGACCTCGCCATGATCGTATTGCACGCGGCTCCCATCACGTCGGCGGCCTCGCGCGGCCCGAACGTGAGTGTTCCGGCGTTGGTGGCCGCCCAAAATCGGCTCGACGGCGTCGAAGCGGCCTTGGTGCTCACGGCCACGAAGCCGACCACGTCGTGCCCGTGGGAGTTTCCCGTCTTCGATCGCAAGATCGCCGTCACGTCCGACGGCCGGCTCGACCTGCCCGCGCCGTTCGATCGGCCGAATCTGGTCGTGTTCCACTGCCCGTACCATTTCACCCACGCCGCACTCGCGGCCAAGCTGCGCAAAGTCGGCATTCCGTACGTCATCTGCCCGCGCGGCGGCATGACGCGCTTTGCCCAATCGTTCCACGGTTGGAAGAAGCGGTTGGGCAACGTGTTGTTCTTCGATCGGATGGTCCGCGGCGCCGCGGCCGTGAATTGCCTCAGCCGTGGCGAAGCGGCAGCCTCCGGCGATTGGCGGCGGCCCACGTTCGTCACCGGCAACGGCATCGAACTGCCCGACGAAGCCGACCTGGCCACGCCCGGCCGTGCCACGCGCCTGCGGCTGGTCTTCATCGGCCGACTGTCGGTCGAATACAAGGGGCTGGATATGTTGTTGGAGGCCTGTGCGTCGCTGCGAGATGAACTCGGCGAACGCCCCGCAACCGTCGAACTCTACGGCCCCGATTCCCACGGCAGCCGGCGAAAGCTGATTGGCCTGATCGCCAAACACGGCCTGAGCGAACTGGTCACCATGCCCGGGCCGGTCGCCGGCGAGGCCAAACGCGTCTTGCTGCGGCGGACCGACGTCTTTCTGCACACGTCGCGCTCGGAAGGCCATCCAATGGCCGTGCTCGAAGCGCTGGCCCACGGCATCCCGTGCCTGTTGACCACCGCGACCAACGTGGCCGACGACGTGGCCGAAGCCGGCGCGGGCTTTCGCGCCGAACCAACACCGGCAGGAATCGCCGCTGCCCTACGAGACGCCCTGGCAGCCACGCCGGAAGAACTACAAAAGGCCGGACGCCACGCACGTCAGATGGCCCTACGCCACTTCGGCTGGCCGCACGTCGCCCGACGCTCCGTCGAACAGTATCGCCAATGGGCCGCCTGAAACAGACAGCACCATGAAACAGACCGCGCCATGAAACACGTCGTGATCGTCAACCACAACGCCGGGGCCCCGCCATACGGGCCGAACTATCGCAGCTACTACGTTGCCCGCAGCCTGGTCGCGCGCGGCTATCGGGTTTCGATCGTGGCCTCGTCGTTCTCGCACAAGTTGCACACGCTGCCGGCGATCGACGGCCGGGTTACGCATGAGGGCATCGACGGGGTCGACTACTACTGGCTGCGCGGCCGGCCGTTCCGAGGGCGTATTGGCCGGATGGTCGAGTATCGTGCGTTCGCCCGCAAGCTGCGCGGGCTCGCCCAGATTGTGCCCCATCGGCCGGACATCGTGATCTGTTCCTCGCCGCCGCCGTTGTGGGTGTGGAACTGTCATCGCTACGCGCGGCAGTGCGGCGCGAAGCTGATTTTCGAGGCCCGCGATCTGTGGCCGCAGGTCGTGCTCGACACGGTCCGTTTCGCCCGGCTCAACCCGCTCACGCACTTGATCGCCGCCGCCGAACGTTTCGCCTATCGCCGGGCCGACGCCGTGGTCTCGGTTTCGCCCGCCTCGCAATCCTACATGGCCGATCGCGGGCTGCCGGCCGGACGGTTCCGTTGCATCCCCAACGGGCTGGATCTGAGCCAACTCGAAGCGGCCGACGAAACGGCCCAACGCGACTCGCCCGACGCCCCATTTCGCCTCGGCTACCTGGGAGCCCTCGGCAAGTCGTACGGACTGCCGTACCTGATCGACGCCGCCAAGCTGCTGGCCGATGAAGACGTTTCGGTGGTGCTCGTTGGCGACGGACCGATGAAGGGCCGTCTTCAACGCCGTGCCCAAGGGCTGCCCAACGTACGTTTCGTCGACCGCGTGCCGAAGGCCCAAGTCCCCGCCGCGCTGGCCGGCTTCGACGCCGGATACGCCGGCTTCCTCGACCGCCCGGCGTTTCGCTACGGCGGCAACCAGAACAAGCTCTACGACTACATGGCGGCCGCCAAACCGGTGATCTGTGCGCTCCGCTCGGACTACAACCCGGTCGCTTCGGCCGATTGCGGGCTGACCGTCGCCCCGGAAAGCGCCAAGGCAATTGCCGAGGCCGCCCGGCAGATGCGCGACGCCGGCACCGCCGAGCGGCAGCGCCTGGGCCAAAACGGCCGCCGTTATCTCGAACAATACCACAGCTACGAACGCTTGGGAGAATTATGGACCGAACTGATCGAATCGCTGTCGATCCGAACGTCGACGCCGATCGGCGCGTGTGGCGATACACCGACGAGCCGCGACGCGCCGACGCTTCCGCCACAGCGGGCCAAAGCGGCGTAGCCGGGGCCCACGCCCCGATCGTGATCATCGGCGCCGGGCGCTCCGGGACGAACATGCTCCGCGACGTGCTCACCTCGCTGCCGGGGCTGGGCACCTGGCCGTGCGACGAGATCAACTACATCTGGCGCCGCGGAAACGCCCGACACACGACCGACGAATTCACCCCGCAGATGGCCCGGCCCGAGGTCAAGACGGCCATCCGCCGCGCGTTCGACCGGCTGGCCAAGCGCCGCGATGTGCGTTGCGTGGTCGAGAAGACGTGCGCCAATTCGCTGCGGGTGTCGTTCGTCGACTCGGTGGTTCCCCGGGCACGCTTCATCCACATCGTCCGCGACGGCCGCGACGTGGCCGCCTCGGCCGCCGAGCGTTGGGCAGCCCCGCTGGAAATCCGCTATCTGTTGAAGAAGGCCCGCTTCGTCCCGTTGCGCGATCTGCCGTATTACGGCGCCCGATATCTGCTGAACCGGCTGCATCGGATCACGTCGTCGAAGCGGCGGGTGGCGAGTTGGGGGCCGCGTTTCTCGGGCATGAACGAGGTGTTGCGGACCAGCCCGTTGCCGGTGGCGTGCGCCCTGCAATGGCGGCGGTGCGTCGAGCGGGCGATGGCCGACCTGGCGAAGATCGATCCGGCCCGGGTGTTCGAGCTTCGCTACGAACAATTCGTCGAGTCGCCGGACGAGCAACTCCGCGGCCTGGTCGAGTTCATGCAACTCGACGTGCCCGCGGCGGCGATCCGCGGCGCCGTCGAGAACGTCTCGGCGAAGAGCGTAGGACGTTGGCAGCATACGCTGGACGCCGACGTGATCGAGCAGATCCATCTGCTCTGCGGCGATTTACTCCGCCGGCTGGGATATCGGCGCGCAGACGTGGCCCGTGCTGCGTAATCGATAGGACACAACCGCCCGCATCCATGCCATCCGCCCCCGTCGACACGATGACCAGACACGCATCACAACTCCTGACGCCCCCCGACTCCCAGTCCCGAGTCCCCAGTCCCGAGCCCCCGGTCTCCAGTCCCCACTGCATCCATTGCGGCCCGGCCGGGAAGCCGCGGCCCGTGTTGACGATCTGGCAACCGCGGCCAATCCGCTTCTTCCGCTGCCGGCGATGCCACCTGGTATTCAAGGACCCGGCGGTCTACCGGGCCGAGGAGGAGTTCGGTTTCGCAGCGCGTGTCGCGGGCAACACGGAGCCGTCGCTGGACGCGTTTCAGGAGACCTTTCACACGGCCGGCGAAATCTCCGACGCAGCCGGAGAACTCTATCCGTCGTGCGGCTACGATCAGCAAGAACTCGTCGCCGGGATCTTCGACGGCATCGACCGGCGCATCCGGCAACACACCACGATCGCGCCCGGCGACCGCTTCCGGCTGCTGGAAGTCGGCTGTGCGACGGGCTTTCTGCTGCGGCGGTTCCGGCAAGCGTATCCCAACGCCGAGTTGGCGGGCATCGATCCGTCGCCGTTTTCGGTTCGCAAGGCACAGAGCGTCGACGGCGTCGACGTGAAGTGTGGCACGCTGGATACGGTGTCGCCGCCGGCCGGAAGCTTCGACGTCGTAGTAATGATCGGCAACTTCCAACTCCATCGCGACCCGCGGGCCACACTGGCCGCCGCCCATCGCGCACTAAAGCCCGGCGGGCTATTGATCTTCGACACGAAGAACCCGGCAAGCTGGTTTCGGATCGTCGGGCGCGTTCTTTCGCGCACCTGGCCGTTGAACCGTCTGCGTGCCGTCCGCCGGATGGTCAGCGCCAGTCACGTCGGTATGCGCTATGGGATCCCCAAGCGGCTGTTGCGGCAGTGGCTCGCTTCGCAGCAGTTCGAAGTCCTGGAATTGACCGGCAAGGACCTGCGTCTGTTTCAGTTCAACAATCCGCGGGCCGTCTCGCGCGGCGTTCTCGGGGCGACGCTCGGGGCGATGAATCTGCTCGACGCCGTGCGCGATCAGCGGGCGTGGCTGGACGTTTGTTGTCGGAAGCGAGCTTGAGGTACGGCAGCCATGGAAGGCGGCATGAACGACAAAGCGAATCACAACGGATGGCCGCTCGGCCGGCGACTGGCCAAACGGGCGTTCGATCTGGCCGTGTCCATCGTGGCCCTGGCGGCCTGCTGGTGGATCATCCTGGCGGCCTATTTGGCGGCGCGGATCGACACCGGCCGCAGCGGATTCTTCACGCAACGCCGCGTGGGACGTCGCGGCAACGTGTTCCGCGTGATCAAGATCCGCACCATGCGCGACCTGCCGGGCGTCGAAACCAATGTGACCACCGAAGCCGACCCCCGCATCACACGCCTGGGCCGCTTCTTCCGGCGGACGAAGATCGACGAGTTGCCGCAGTTGATCAACGTGTTGCTGGGGCAGATGAGCCTCGTCGGTCCCCGTCCCGATGTGCCCGGCTACGCCGATTGCCTGACGGGCGACGACCGCATTGTGCTCGCCGTGCGGCCCGGCATCACGGGCCCAGCCACGTTGAAGTATCGCGACGAGCAGCGGCTGCTGGCCCATCAAAGCGACCCGGAACGTTACAATCGCGAGGTGGTCTTTCCCGACAAGGTTCGTATCAATCGAGAGTACGTGCGAAACTCGCGATTCGTCGACGACTTAAAGGTGCTTTGGCAAACCGCATCGGGAACGGGGCCGCTTGCTGAAACTGCCGACGCGCCGGCCGAATATCCCCCCTGGCCGCAATTCGACGACGACGAAATCGCCGCCGTCACCGCGGTCCTCCGCTCGGGTAAGGTGAACTACTGGACCGGCGGTGAGTGCCGGGCCTTCGAGCGAGAGTTTGCCGAGGCCTGCGGATGCCGACACGGTGTGGCGGTGGCCAACGGCACCCTGGCACTGGAAGCGGCGCTGCACGCGCTGGGCATCGGCCCCGGCGACGAAGTCATCGTGCCGGCCCGGACGTTCGTCGCTTCGGCAAGCTGCTGCCTGATGCGCGGCGCCGTGCCGGTCTTCGCCGACGTCGATCGGACCAGCGGCAATCTCACCGCCGACACGGCCCGGGCCGCGTTGACGCCGAAAACCAAGGCCCTGATCGCCGTCCACCTCGGCGGCTGGCCTTGCGAGATGGCCGCGTTGCTGGGCTTCGCCGCCGAGCACAACTTGAAGGTCATCGAAGACTGCGCCCAGGCCCACGGCGCCACCTATCTCGGCCGGCCGGTCGGCTCGTTCGGCCATGCGGCGGCCTTCTCGTTCTGCCAAGACAAGATCCTCTCGACCGGCGGCGAAGGCGGGATGCTGGTAACCAATGACGCCGACGTTTGCGAGCGGGCGTGGAGTTTCAAAGACCACGGCAAGAGCCGGCAGGAGATCGAACGGCCGGGACCGGGCGGCGTCTTCCGCTGGCTGCACGAATCGGTGGGCACCAATTGGCGGATGACCGAGATGCAGGCCGCCGTCGGACGCACGATGCTGCCGAAACTACCCGAATGGGTGGCCACGCGGCGGGGACACGCGGCGACGTTTACCGAGCACCTTGGCCAACTCGCCGCGTTGCGGTTGACGCCGCCGCCGACCTACGCCGGCCACGCCTATTACAAATACTACGCGTACCTGCGAGCCGACCATCTTCGCCCCGGCTGGTCGCGCGACCGGATCCTGCGGACGCTCCAAGCCGAAGGCCTGCCGTGCGGCAGCGGGAGTTGCCCGGAGGTGTACCTGGAAAAGGTCTTCGCCGACACGCCAATGCGGCCCGAGCGGCGGCTGCCCGTGGCCAGGGAACTCGGCGAAACGAGCCTGATGTTCCTCGTCCACCCGACGCTCTCCGAGCAGCACGTGCGGCAGATGTGCCGGACGATCGAGGGTGTGATACAGGAAGCCACCCATACGGGCGTGTCGACGGTTCGCCGCGCGGCCTGATTGGCGAGTTCCGCGCCTTGTCGTCGAACATTGCGGCGCTGCAACGGTAATCTCCTCGTGAACCAAGCCCCCGACAATCCCCGGCCTTCGCTCCCGTCGACACGGCAGATCGGGCTCTACTGTGCCGCGTTCGTGGTCGGGTTGGTGGCGCTTTGGGCCGTGGGGCAAGTCGCCGTGCGAATCTGCCGCCGGCTCGACGTCCCGTTGGACGTCCACCTCCGCTGGCCGCTGAGTATGGTCCACGAGATGATCCCCGGGCTGCACACGCCGTGGTACGCGTTCGGGATCGCCGTGGGCATCGGCGTCGCGTTCTGGCTCTTCGCAGCCCGATTCGCACATCGAGCCACATCGAGCCTGCCGGCCGTCGTGTGCGTCGGATTCGCGTTCGTGTTGGCCAGCAACCTGATCCACGGCGTCGGCAACGGGCTGGTCAACCCGCAGACCGGCGACCGCTGGAACCCCGGCCAGATGCTGCCGCAGTACTATCACGACGCCGCAGAGATCACCTCGCCCGGCCAATTCCTGCGCCAGTTCGAGCAGCACCAACCGCAACTGACCTGCCACGCCCGCACGCATCCGCCGGGGGCCGTGCTGCTGTTCTACGCCCTGCGGAAGACGGTCGGCCATCCGGCGATCATCTCGCTGATCATCGCCGCGTTATCGATCGGGCTGTCGGCGATCTTCCTGCACGTGATCCTCCGCAGCCGGTTCGACCGCCAGACGTGCGGGCTGACCACGCTGCTGTTTCTGTTGACGCCGGCGGTGGCGATCTACTATTGCGCGTCGCTCGACGCAGTGATCGCTGCCTGTTTTCTCGGCACGGTGGCTTGCTTTCGGCACTCGAAGACTTCCCTGGCGGTCGTGGGAACCGTCATCTGCCTGTTCGCGGCCTCGTTTCTTACGTTCGCGGCAACGTTTCTGCTGCCGGTGCTGATCGGCTACGAACTGATCGTACGGCGGCGGCCGTGGCGGTCACTGGTGGTCCTGGTGGTCGTTGCCGGGCTCTACGCGGTCGTTGACTTGTTGCTTGGATTCAACTACCTGACCGCTCTGCAAACCGCCTCGGCGCTGGAAAACCCCGACGGCTTCCGCCTGTTCGCCGAGCCGGTCTCCTACGCCTTCACGCGGCTGGAAAACGTGGTCACGATCGTCTTCTTCTTCGGCCCCGTGCTCTCGCTGTTGTTCGTCCGCGGGCTGGGCAACATGCGACTTGATGCAGCCGGACGCGAGTTGCTCACGCTCACCGTGCTCGGCGTTGCCACGCTGCTGGCCATGTTTCTCACCGGCGCCTTCCGCACCGGCGAGACGGCCCGGGCGTGCCTGTTTCTCTACCCGTTGCTGATGTTCCCGGTGGCGGCTTGCCTCGACCGGCGCGGCCGCGGCGACGGTTCTCGCCGAAACATGCTCTGCTGGGTCTTCGGCCAGACGCTCGTCATGCAGACGTTCGGCGGATACTTCTGGTAGGACGGCAAGTCATCCGTCAAACAGCCGCCAATCGACGATTGATGGCGACGCCGTCGTCGGCCGGCCCAAAGGTCTTCGCCCGCGATGCTCGGCCGCGGACGCCCCGAAAAGAGTGTGGATCTGATCCACGGCCCGTGTCCAAGTGGCACTGGCGACGTCCGGCTCCGGGCCGTTGAGGGTGACCGTAAACGAGCGGGTGTCCGTTCGCGGCGGCGAGCCATCGTCGGTCACGTGAGTCGTGATTTCGTAATCGCCCGGCGCCACGTGGTCCGACGGCCGCCAGATAAACCAACCGGACGGTTTGAAGAGCAGCGTTCCCTTGGGGGCCCCCTCGCCGAGCGTGTACGTCAGGCGATTGGCCGGCAGATCGGCGTCGTGGGCGACCGCCCGAAGCGAAAGCAACGCGCCGTCGTCGACCGTTCGATCGGCGATCGGCTCGAGCACTGGGGCACGGTTATCCTCGGCCACGTCGATCGAGAACGCCAACGTGTCTTCCAGCGCCGGTTGTCCGTTGTCGCTGACTCGAACGGTGACGTCGTAGCTTTCCGATCCCTGCCGTTCGTCGGGCGTGAACGTGAACAGGCCGGTCGCCAAATCGATTGCCGCCCCGATCGGCGCGCCGGGATCGAGACGGTAGCTCAGCGTATTGATCGGCCGGTTCGCTGCGGCCGGTCTGTCCGGGTCGACCGCGTCGATTTGCAGCGAGAGCATTTGGCCTTCGGTCGTCGCCAGCACGCCGTCGACGGCGGTGAGGATTTCCGGCGGCCGGTTCGCCTCGGCCACGTAGATCGGCAGCGTAACCGTGTCGCTTTGCGGCGGCGATCCGGCGTCGGTCACCCGCACGTTGATGAAGTGCGTGGCCGGCCCGTGCTGCTCGGCGGGCGTCCAAGTGAACCGGCCGGTGGTGGCGTCGATGGCCGCTCCTTCCGGTACGCTGGCGCCCGGTTCGAGCGGATGCAGGCTGAACCGAAGATCCGCATCCTGGCCGTCCGGGTCGGCGGCTTTCAGTGGCAGCGAGAACTCCTTTCCCTCGATGGCCGAAACCGGGGCGACGGGGTCCAATACGGGGGCCTCGTTGCCCTCCAATACGTTGACCGTGAACGTCGTCTCGCCCGTTTGGGCGTTTGCCCCGTCGAAGGGATTGACCTCCGTCACGCGGATCGTGATTTCGGTTTGGCCCGTCTGCGCGGTGGTCGGCCGCCAGAAGAATCGGCCCGTGTTGGAGAAGATCCACGCTCCCGTCGGCGCTCCGTCGGCAAGGCTGTACGTCAGCCGGTCGGAATTCGGGTCCTCGGCGGTCACCGTGAGCGAGAGTAGCGTACCGGCTGGGACGTCGAGCGGGGCAATTGCATGCGGCCTCGGAGCGTCGTCTTCGACGAGGATTCTGAACGTCTGCGGGGCACTGGTGTTGTTGCCGCCGTCGTCTGTGCCGCCGTCGTCGCTGAGCGTAATCGTGACGTCGGCCGAACCGCTGACGTTGGCCGCCGGTGTGTAGGTCAATTCGCCGGTCTCCGCATCGATCGCCGGCCCCGCGGCGAACAGGGCTTCATTGGTGTTGCCCGTGACGTTGAATTTCAGCGTTTGTCCCGTTTCATCGGCCGGGCCCGCGCTGATCGCCGCAGCCCAACCGGCTACGGATTGGGGGCCGTCGTCCTCCAGCACCGTTTGGTCGGCCCCCGGGAGGAACGTCGGCGCGTCGTTCACGGCCGTCACGTTGACCGTAAACGAATCCTCCACCGACGCCCCTTGCGAGTCGGTTGCCCGGATCGTGATCTCTGCCGAACCGTTTTGGTCTGCCAGGCAGCGCAGCGTCAGGGTCGTGCCGTCGACCGACGCGTCGACCAGGCCCGCCGCCGTGTTTTCGATAACGGAAAACTCCAACGTGTCCGAAACGTCGACGTCCTCGAATACGGTCGACAGGTCGATCGCGTCGTCCGCAGCGCCCTCCAACACGGTCACGTCTTCGATCGAATTGGCAACCGTCGGTGTATTGTTGGCTTCCTCGACCGTGATCGAAAAGGTGGCGGTGTCGGTCAAGCCGGGCGAGCCGTTGTCGGACACACGGATCGTCACGTCGTAATTGCCCACGGCAGTGGCTTGATCGGGAGTCCAGGCAAAGACGCCCGTGTCCGGATCGATCGCGGCTCCCGGCGGTTTGTCCGCGGCGAGACTGTACGTGAGTTTGTTCAGCGGAAGGCCGTCGAGTTGGAGGTCGGCGTCGCTCGCCCGGGCGGTTAGCGATATCGTCTCGTCCCGCCGCACGGACCGTCCTTCAATATGCTTGAGCGCGGGGGCCAGATTGACCTCCCGGACGACGACCACGAGCGGCTCGTTGTCGAAGAACGCCGGTGCGTCGCTGTCCGTTACTCGGACGACGAGCGAGTGCGTGCCGGGACCTTGCGTTTCCGTCGGCGTGAAGGTGAGCTGCCCTGTCGCCGCGTCGATCTGCACGCCGGCCGGCACGCTGCCGCCCGGTTCGGCCGGATGCAGACTGAACGCGAGCCCTTCCTGTTCCGCATACGGCCCCGCAGCGAACGCGCGGAGCCGGAGCGTTCTGCCTTCGTCGACCGTTTGGGGATCGATCGGGTCGAGCATCTGGGGTTCGACGTGGACGGTAACCTCGGTCGCGCTTCGTAGTACCTCCGGAGCGTCGGTGTCAAAGGCCACAACGTCGAACGTGTGTGTTTCCGGGCCCCGGCCGACGTCGGGGGTCCAGATGAACTGCCCGGTCGTGGGGATGATCACGGCCCCTCCCGGTGCGCCGCTGCCCAGTGCAAAACGAAACGCATCGGGCGGCAGGTCGGGGTCCGTGGCGGTGGCCGTAAACCGCAGCGTCGTGCCACCATCGACGGTCTGCGGCAGGATGTCGTCGATCTCGGGGCCCCGATTCACCTCCCGGACGACGATCGTCAAGAACGTGGCGTCGCTGAGCGCCGGCGTGCCGGCGTCGGTTACGCCGACGGTGACCACGTATTCGCCTGGCCCTTGCGCTTCGTTCGGGGTCCATGTGAATAGACCGCTGCCCGGATCGATCACCGCTCCCTCGGGGGCGTCGGAGCGTAGCTCGAAGACAAGTGCGCCGTCGGGATCGGCACCGTCGGAATCGGCACCGTCGTCGGGGTCGCTGGCCGTGAGTTGTAGTTCGAACTCCACGTTTTCGTCGACGGCCTGATTGGCGGCGCCGTCGATCGTGGGTGCCGCGTTCGGCGCCTCGATCTTGACATTGAAATCCTGGCTCGCCGAAAGCGGGGTCTCCGCGTCGTCGCGCACCGTGATCGTAAACGCGTGCGTTCCGTAGTCTACGTCGTCGCCGAGTGCCCATCGAAACCGCCCGCTCTTTGGATCGATCCGGGCGCCTTCGGGCAGCTCTACTCCCGGCTTTCCCGGCGTCAGCTCGAAATACAGTTCGTCTGTTGGGTAGTCCTCATCATCGGCTACGGCCTGCAACACGACGGTCGCACCTGGCCCCGCGATCGAATCGACAAGTTCGGCCAACGTGGGCGGCTGGTTCTCTTCCGCCACCTCGATCGAGAAGCGGATCGTGTCCTCCAACGCCGACTCGTCCGCCGCCGGCTCCTCCACCCCCAACTCCTCCTCGTACGTCGCTCGAACCACGACCGCGTACGTGCCCGGCCCTTGCTGCTCGGTCGGCTCCCAGGTGATTTGCCCGTTTGCATCGATCTGCATGCCCTCCGGTTTGCCGTCGTCGAGGCTGAAGGTGAATACGGCTTCGGGGGCGTCCGGATGCGTGGCGACCGCCATGAGCGAAAGCAGCGTTCCTTCGACGATCGTCTGATCGGGAATCGGCTCGAGGATCGAAGCCGTCACGTCGATCGAAAACGACATCGTGTCGCTTCGCTGCGGCGTGCCGTCGTCGCTGACGATCACGGTAATCTCATGCGTGGCCGGGCCGTGCTCGGCGGTCGGCGTCCACGTGAAGCGGCCGGTATCGGCGTTGATCTTGGCACCGTCCGGAGCGCCGGAGCCCAGCGCGAACGACAATCCGCCGGCCGGCCGGTCCGGATCGACGGCCTTGACCACCAGCGAGAACTCCTCCCCCTCTTCAACGGTCTGATCCGCAACCTGCTTCAAGACCGGCGCCCGATTGACCTCGTCGACCGTCACGGTGAATCGTTCGACGTCGCTCTGGGCCGGCTCGCCGTCGTCGGCGACGCGCACCACGACGTCGTACTCGCCGGGGCCCTGCGCTTCGGTCGGCGTCCAGAGGAAATACCCGGCAACCGGTTCGACCTCGGCGCCGTCGGGCGCGCCGGGATCGAGACTGAACGTGAGCGTGGCGTCGCTTCTCGACGGGTGCGACGCCGGCAGCGGCACCACCAGCGTGTTACCCTCCTTGACCGTCCGGTCCGCGACGTCGTCGAACATCGGCGTGACGATCGACACCGAGAACGACGTCGTGCTTTCCAGCGCCGGCGTCCCGTCGTCCGCGACCCAAATCGGCACCTCGTACGTACCCGGCCCCTGTTCCGCGCTTGGTTCCCAAGTGAACAGCCCGGTGGCCGGGTCGATGGCGGCGCCCTGCGGCGCACCGACCCCAAGGCCGAATGTCAGGCCGTTGGCCGGCTCGTCCGTGTCGGCGGCGATTACCGAACACCGGACGATTTGCCCTGCGTCGAAGTAACGATCGCAGATCTCCTCGATCACCGGAGCCTGGTTGACCTCGGCCACGTCGATCACCAGCGTGGTCGAGCCGACGCAGGCCGGATTGCCCGCGTCGGTTACGGTTACCGTGATCCGATGCTCCTGCGGCCCTTGCGACTCGTCGGGCGTGAAGGTGAACGCCCCGGTCGTCCGGTCGATCTCGGCGCCCTCCGGGGCGTCGGGCCCCAGGGCATAAATCAAGCTCCCCGATTCGGCGGCCGGTTCGGTAGTCAACAGCGTCAGCGAAACGGTTGCCCCTTCATCAACGGAAACCGGCTCCACCTCTTCCAGCACGAGGACCGTCTCGACGGTGACCTGAAAACTCGTCGTATCGATCAACGTGGGGTCCTCGCCGGCGGCCGCCTTGACGGTGATCGTGTAGGTCCGGGGGCCTTGCCGTTCGGTCGGCGTCCAGGTCAACTCCCCGCTTACCCGATCGATCGTCATGCCTTCGGGCGTGCCGGCGGTCAGGCCGTAGGTGACTTCGGCGTGCGGATCGTCCGGATGCTCGGCCACGGCCGTCAACGACAACTCCTCCAATTCACCGACCGAATGATCCGCAATCGACCGCAGCATCGACGGCTCGACGCGGATCGAGAAGGCCCGCTGGTGGCTCAGCGGCGGCGTGCCGTCGTCTTCCACCCGTACGACGACCTCGTACGTCCCCTGCTGCCCTCGAGGCGTCCAGGTAAACGTTCCGGTCGCCGGGTTGATCCACGCTCCCGGTGGTGCCCCGGGCGCGAGGCTGAAGGTCAGCGCGTTGGGCGTGCCGTCGGGCGTTACGTCGGGATCGGTGGCGGTGACCGGGAATTGCAGCCTCCGGCCGTCGTCGACGGCCCGATTCTCGATCCGCCAAACCGTTGGAGCCCGGTTCACCTCCTCGACGATCAGCGGAATCTCCGCCGCCGTGCGTTGCGGCGGCGTGCCGTTGTCGACGACCGTCAGCGTGACCACGCCGTAGTCTTCCGGACCCTGCTGCTCGGTGGGCGTCCACTCGATCTGCCCCGTCTGTGAATCGACGCTCATTCCGTCCGGCTCACCCTCCAGGCCGTAGGTGAACTCGTTAGCCGGCAAGTCGGCATCGATCACGGTCGGCGTCCAGGTGAATTTCTGCTCCTCCCGAACGATTGGGAGTTCGATCGACTCAACGGCCGGCGGCCGGTTGACTTCCGCCACCGTGATCGCGAAGGTGGCAAGACCGATACGCGGCGGAGTCCGGTTATCGACCGCGACGATCAACACGCCGTGTTCGCCGGGGCCCTGCGCCTCGGTGGGCTGCCACGTGAATCTGCCGGTCGCCGAATCGATCTCCGCTTCCTCGGGCGCGTTCGGGCCAAGTCGGAACGTCAGCCCGGCGAGCGGGCCGGCTGCGCGATCGTCGGGGTCGTAGCCGGCTGCCTGAAACTCGATGATCTGCCCTTCGTCAACGGGATCGTCGGCGATCGGGTCGACGACGACGTCGATCCGGCCGTTTCCCGACACCTCGAACAGACGGGCTTGTACCGCCGTGCGATTCGGTCCGTCGTCCATCCATTGGACCGTCAGCCGGTCGGCAGACATGGCCAACGACGGGCTCTCTCGATCGTATTCTGACGTGCCGTAGTATCTCCACGGATCGCCCGACAGATTCCCCAGCAGGTCGAAATGCTCGACGACAAGCCCCACCGGCAGCACGCGCTGCGGATCGTACGTCTGTCGGGCCACGGCAAAATCGCCGCCGAGCCCCACGTCGACGCTCGCGTAGCGTCCCGGGCCGACCAGAATCTCATCTCCGTGGGCGGTGCCGGCGAAATCGAGACGTCGGCAGTAGACGTTCCAGGTTGCCTGCTTTGAGTCGTAGCCCTGCCAGGCGGCCATGACGACGTCGCCGCGAGCCGCCACCGAGGCGAGTTGCTGGGTGCCGGCCGTGGTCGTATTGACCGAGAACTCGGCCCCCACGGCCGTTCCGTCGGCGGTGAAACGTCGGGCGAAGATGCCGCTGCCGCTGTCGTCCGTGGCGGTCCAGGTCACGATGAAATTGCCCGACTCGTCGACCGCCACGCACGAATAGCGTTGGCTCCCGGACGTGACGTCGTTGACGCGAAACTCTTCACCCAGCCGCGCCCCGTCGGCATCGAAGCGTTGGCCGTAGATCCCGGCCCCGTCTCCGTCTTGGGCCTGGCTGGTCCAAGTGATCACGAAGCGGCCGTGGGCGTCCATGGCCACCGCCGAGAAGTTCTGGTTTCCGGCCGTGTAGCTGTTGACCTGGAACTCATCTCCCTCCGGCTGTCCCTGGGCATCGAAAAGCCGGGCGTAGACGCCGTAACCACTGGAGTCTTGGAGGTAACCGGACCAGGTAACGACAAACTGCCCGTCCGGTCCGGCGGCGACCGACGGAAACGTCTGGTCGCGTGCGACGGTCGTATTGGCCGAAAACGGTTCGCCCCGCACGGAGCCGTGGCGATCGAAGCGTTGGCCGAAGACGCCCCAGTCGCTGCCGTCTTCACCGTCACTGGCCCAAACCAGGGTGGAGTTGCCTTCGGGATCGACCGCCGCCGTTGGGGCAGGCGATTGGGGGAAAGTCTGCTGGTCGCCCGTCGACGAAGCGCCCACCGGGAGTTCCGTGCCTGGAATCGATAGTGTCAGCAGCCGGCGGTCTTCCAGCCGTTCCAGGCGCAAGCACCGCATGCATCTTCCCCCCAACTTCCAGTTCAGCGCCCCTTGCGGAATCCCTGCATTCGGAATAATCGGTCTAATCGCTCATCGCCTGAAACCCAATCGGGAACTCATCCCCTAGTGCCGCCTTGCAGCTTGTTTTGTGGGTGGCTGGGGCAAAGCGCAGCGGTGCCCCAGTGATTCACGGGCTGCGAAAGGGCTGCCAACCTGGGGCACCGCTGCGCTTTGCCCCAGCCACCCCAACTGCCAAGATTAGCCGCAATGAGGTACTAGGAATCCGTCCCGTCTGACTTCTGCCCCAATGGCCCGCGTCTTTCACCGGCCGTAGCCGAATTCGCCAGAATTTGGCCCTTTCCCAAAACCTCAGGCGAGATGCGGCCGAAGTCAGACGTATCGCGACAGCTTTCCACACGCCCACCAAAGTCCCCACGGAGGGAGACGTTGCCAATTTCAAGCCGCTGGAAGGTACTCTATCTCGCCCATCTTTCAACGCCGGCTGCCGATCGGACGGTCTATCGGGCAATCGGCCGGCGCCGCGCGACGAAGATCCTCGAACTGGGGATCGGAAACGGCCGGCGAGCGGTGCGGATGATCCAGGCTGCCGGTCATCGAATCGGCACGGAATCGGTTCGATACGTGGGGCTAGACCCCTTTGAAGCGCGGACGGCGGCCGACGGCCCGGGCGTCACCCTGAAAATGGCCCATCGTCTGCTGACGTCCACCGGCGCCCGCGTCCGCCTGCTGCCCGGCGATCCACTGCATAGCCTGGCAGTCCACGCCAATCAGCTCGGCCAATACGACCTGATCGTGGTTTCATCCCGCCTCGACCGAGCCAGCCTGGCCGGCGTCTGGTTCTATGTGCCTCGGCTTCTGCACGCAAAGTCGCAGGTGATGCTGGAAAGCACTGCTCTTGGGGGGAAGCTCTCCCTGCGGAGTGTCTCTCGCCGCGAGATCGAGTCGCTGGCATCCGAAACGGCCGCGCGTCGGGCCGCCTAGACGTCTGTGCCGGTTGTAGCCGAATTCGCCAGAATTTGGCCTTTCCGCCGCATTGCGCCAAGATCACACCAGAATCGCGCCAAAGTCTGGCAACTTCGGCTGCCACACGTCTGTCAGCCGCAGCACACCCGGTGTGGTCGCCTCGTCGACGGTCAGCGTATATGATGGACCGTGCGGCCGGATCCCGGCCCATCCCATCCCCGTGGCGGCGTACCGATGGACGACCCTACCCCCCGACCGCAAGAGATGCTCACCGGCGACGTCACGCTAGACGCCACCCCGGCCGTGCTTTCCGCCAACGCCGCCACCAGCGACACGGGCGATCTGCCCGAATGCTGTGCGCGGGTGGCGGTGGTCGAGGGCAGCGGGCCGCATCTGACCGGCGAGATCGAGTTGGTCCTGCGGGCGCGGCTGCGGATCGCCGCCTCGTTGATGACGATCGGGTTTGTGGCGTTTTTGCCGCTGCACTATTGGCACGCCGATTTTTCGCAGCCGGGCCGCGTCTTTCTGTTCGTGTTCCATCTGATGGTCGTCGCCGCGCTGGGGACGTTTGCCGGGCTGCTCTACGGGCGTGGCCGGATGTCCGTGCGGGGGCTGCGCTCGGCCGAACTGAGCATGTTCGCCGTGGCCGCCGCATTCTACGCGGCACTACAGTACATCACGATTCGCGCCCAGTGTCAGGAGATGTGCCGCATCCGCGAGTTCACCGACTGCTCGCACGTCAAGCTGACCGTACCGGCCGGGCTCTGGCTGTTCTTGTTGTTCACCTACGCGCTCTTCGTGCCCAACACGTGCCGCCGCGCGATGATCGTGATCGGCAGCCTGGCGGCCACGCCAGTGGTGATGGTGATCCTGATGGTCCTGTTGCACCCGGAGGTCCGCGAGGTGATGCCGATCGACGCGGTCGTCAGTTTCGCGGTAATCATGACCATGGCCGCGGTGACCGGCATCTTTGGCGTCGACAGCATCGGTTCGCTGCGCCGCGAGGCCTTCGAAGCCCGGCAGTTGGGACAATACCGGCTCACCAAACGGATCGGCGCCGGCGGCATGGGCGAGGTCTATCTGGCCGAACACCAGATGCTCAAGCGCGATTGCGCGATCAAGCTGATCCGGCCCGGCAAGGCGGCCGACCCCAAGGCGCTGGCTCGATTTCAACGCGAGGTCCGCGCCACGGCCAAGCTTTCCCATTGGAACACGGTCGAGATCTTCGACTACGGCAACACCGAAGACGGCACGTTCTACTACGTGATGGAATACCTGCCGGGCATGAGCCTGGCGGATATCGTCGAGCGATTTGGCCCGCTGCCGCCGGCCCGCGTGGTCCATCTGCTGCGGCAGGTTTGCGACGCATTGACCGAGGCCCACGCGGCCGGTTTGATCCATCGCGACATCAAGCCCGGCAACGTCTTCGCTGCGCGCCGCGGCGGCGTGGACGACGTGGCCAAGCTGCTCGACTTCGGGCTGGTCAAGCCGTTGATCGAGGTCGACCACACCGCACCGCAATTGACCGCCGAAGGCACGATCACCGGCACGCCCTGGTTCATGTCGCCCGAACAGGCCACCGGCGACGGTCACGCCGACGCCCGCAGCGACGTCTATTCCCTGGCGGCGGTCGGCTACTACCTATTGACCGGCCGGCCGCCGTTCGGGGGCACCTCGGCCTTGAAGGTAGTGATCGCGCTGGCCCACGACGAAGTCGTCCCCCCGTCGCAACACGTCGAAATCATCCCCGCCGATTTGGAGCAGGTCATCTTGCGCGCCCTGGCCAAATCGCCCGACGACCGTTTCCCCAGCGCCGCCGACATGGGCCAGGCGCTGTCCGAATGCGAGTTGGCCGACCGTTGGACCCCCGCCAAAGCGGCGACCTGGTGGCGGCGGACGGAACAGACGGCGGAGGAGGAAGAGCCGTCGGCGGTGACTTGACGCGGTTCGGCCGTCGCGGCACGAGCGAGGCAGCGTATGAAGCTCAACTGTCCATCCTGCCGAACGCCGATGCCAAGCAGCCAATTGAACGTCGAAAACGACGTCGCCGTTTGCTCAGAATGCGACGAGGTGTTCGCGATCTCGGAACTGGTCGCTGCCGGGCAAGACACCGGCGATTTCGATCTGTCCGACGCGCCGCGCGGGGCGTGGTTCTCGGAGAGCTTCACCGGCTGGACCATCGGCGCCACCACGCGCTCGCCGGCAGCGTTGCTCGTCGTGCCGTTCACGTGCGTATGGTCTGGCTTGTCGATCTTCATGCTCTACGGGTCGCAGGTCGTCGCCGGTGAGTTCGATCTGGGAATGTCGCTGTTCGGAATTCCCTTTCTGCTGGCGACGGTGCTTCTCTGTTCGATTGCGACAATGTGCATCTGCGGAAAAGTCACCGTGACCGTTGACCAAGGTGCCGGCCGCGTATTCGCCGGCGTCGGTGCGATCGGGTGGGTGCGTCGATTCGATTGGGAAGCGGTCACGCGGATCGAGGAGGATCACCTGGGATATCACTATACGGGAAGCCAGGGACGGGTCATCGCCCTGATCGGAGAGACCCGCACGAAGTTCGGCAGCATGCTTTCCAAGGCCCGTCGACACTACGTCTTGCTGGGCCTCCGCAAAATGCTGGCGGAGCGTTCGAATTGAGCGTAGCGGGTATATCAGCCCGTCTTTCCCGTTTCGGCGTCCCACCTCTCCGTCCACACTGCGCGGCAACAGGAGGTTCCGCTTTCCGTGCGAATCCTCCCGTGTCTGCCACCATACCGGGGAGTTCGGGAACGAGCCCAACGCGACTGTAAAGACGACTCCGCAAGATCGACGGGGCTACCCATTTAACTCGGACGAGCTTTCCACGTCTCCGTCCACGCGCCGCTGGAGGTGTACACCGGCTGCCGGCCTTCTATCCGTCTCGCGGGTGTGTCCGAGGCGATCACTCGCCGTCCTTACCGTGCAATAGCTTGTCAACGTTCCAGAGTTCGATTACGGTGCGGAGGTTTGCCGTCGACTCCGATTCCTCCACGCAGCGGATAGCGAGGATTCGGCCGGCCGGCGAGAACTTGGCGCTCAGTACCTTTCCTCTGCTGCGGGGGCGTAGCGTCAACAACTCCTTCCACCTGTCCGATCCCCAGAGCTTCACGTGATTCATGCGCCTATCGAGAATGGTCGTCGCCAGGACTTTGCCGCCCGCGGAGAACGACACGGAAGCCATGGCTACCACGTGCTGTTCTCCTCGGTGCCGCATCTCCGACAGTTCAACCCCCGTCCGCGCGTCCCATATCCGGACCTGCACTGACTCATTTTGCCGGTCGCTGTGAATCCAGGGAAAATCGAGACAGCCAGTCCCGCAGGCAAACAGCCGGCTCTCGGGAGAGAATCGCAAGCGACGCGGTGCCAAGGGCGTGCTTCCGCCTTTCAGCAGAGCCTTCGCTTCCCACGTCTCCACGTCCCACAATGTGCACTCATACTTCCCAGTTCGCGCGGCAAGCGTCTTGCCGTCCGGAGAGTACGCGATCGGCGAGTAGAAGAACTCCCCCGGCACCTCCAAAGTCCGCACGGTCTTGCCGGACGACGCGCTGCACAGCCGGATCGAACGCCCTTGGTGTACCGCCACCATCGTATCGCCCGGGGAGATCGCCACCCAATCGTGGAAGTCTATCGAAGTGGTTGCTTCCAGTTCGCTCCCTTTCGTCAGTGCAGGCACACTCACGAGGTGCGCGCGTGCAGGGTTTCGACTATAGGAAACCAACAACTTCCCGGATGGCGACAAGTTGCGGAGTTGCCCGTCGTGTTTCCGGTGCCACAACTCCTTGCCGGTGGCGACGTCCCAAGCCGTTAGCCCCAGATCGGCTTCCGGGTTGGTATCGGCCGTCAGCAGCGTCTTGCCGTCGGGCAAGAAACCCAGCATCTCGCTGTAGCCGTCCCGCTTAATCGCGGCCACGAACCCACGGGGCACGTCACTTTGCTGCGCCGCGGCATCGCGGAGAGAGCCGAGAAGGCAAATGCCTACGATGACGGCCAGCGGTCCCGGTCTGTCGATTCGGATCATACTTCAACCCTTCCGTGTGGCTGAGGGACGCCACGGCAGTTTCGGACGTCAAGAGATGGGTAGAACTGAAGTATAGCGTATAGTGAGCCCACCGGAGGGGACCGTTCACACAGAGGCTTCCACCGAAACGTGTCAAATGCAAGCGGTGTTCGCTATCCCGTTCCGCCCAGCTCTTGAAGCGCACGGTGGCCCCGCTTCGTCTCTTCCGGTCTAGCTCGGACGGGCTTCCCACCTCTCCGTCCACACGCTGCCGGCCCAGGAGAATCCTACGCCGAAGCCGATCAATAGCGACCGCCGGCCGGGTTGCAGGCGTCCGGATTGCCGTAGGTCGTGGATCAACAACGGGATTGTGGAAGAGACCGTGTTGCCGTATTCGCGCAGCGCCTCGGGCACCTTCTCTTCGTCGAGGCGGAGCCGCGCCCGGAGTTGATCGAGCATGAAGGTCGTCGCCTGGTGCATCAGGTAGAATTCGACGTCTTCGCGGGCCCAACCCGAATCGGCCAGCAGGCGCTCGACCAGCGGCGGGACCACGTCGAGCGTGAACTTGACCACGGCCGGGCCGTCCATGTAAAGGCTGCTGCCCCAGCGCCGGCGCTTGCGGCGCCGGATGGCGTCTTCCGGCGGCCGGGCACCGCCACGGTCGACGATCAACGCCTCGGCGCCGCGGCCGTCGGTACCGAAGACGAACGAACCGAGCGACGGTTCGTCACGCGCCTCGATCAGTGTCGCGGCGGCGCCGTCGCCGAAGATGGTTCGCAGCGAGCGGTCGCCCGGCGCGATGTACTTGGTGTAGGTTTCGGCCGTGATCAACAACACGCGCCGCGCCTGGCCGCTACGGATCAGGCCGTCGGCCAGCGACGCTCCATAGACGAACCCCGAACAGCCCAGGTTGAAATCCAACGCTCCGACCGACGTCGGCAGCCCCAGCCGATCCTGCATCAGGCAGGCGGTGGTGGGCAGCGGGTAGTCGGGCGTCTGGGTGCAGAGCAGCAGAAAGTCGATCGAATCGCGGTCGACGCCGTGCTGCGCGAAGAGCTTCTCGGCCGCCGCCACGCCCAAATCCGACGCACACTCGCTCTCGGCGGCCACGTGCCGGGCGTGAATACCGGTCTTCTGACCGATCACGTCCATGTTCCACTCGGGGAACTCGCTGAGCAACTGCTGGTTGGTCTCGACCGTCTCCGGCAGGTGAATCGAAATCGGCCCGATGGACGCAGACGGCATAGACCGCTCCCAATGACGAACGCGCCGGCGCTCGTCATCGCCGGCAAGCCTCGGAGGCTACCACAGGCAGACCGCAAAGGTCAATCGCAATTCACCCGATTGATCTTGACCTTCACGATACAGTTTTCTACGCTACGCCACCGTTTTCAGCACGTCCTGGCCGTCTCGTCACCGGTGAGGCGAGAATGTCGCCGCCGTTTTCCCGATAGAGGTTCTTCGGATGAAGTGTCCGCGTTGTTGGGCAGAGAAAGCCTATCTGCGAGAAGTGAAGGGGTGGAAGGGGATCTTGATGAGGTGCCTGGCGCTGCGGCCGATGCGGTGTCGCCATTGCTACCACCGCTTCACGGTCACGTGGTTCCGGACCTTGGGCAAACAGGTCCTCCCACCAGCCCCTCGACTGGTCTACGACTTACCCCGCGATGAAGCGGGCTCGACCACACAGAAAACGGCGGGCGCGGGCCGAAGTGCCCATCGAAGCGGGCGCTCGAGAACCAAACGCCGCCGGCCGCGCAACAAAGCGGCTTAGGGCCTGTCCGGAAACAACATCGCAGTTTTTCGGGCGAATCATCACACGGAGTGTGATGGCTACCATGAAGCGGACGAAGTTGTTTCCGGACAAGCCCCTAGCATAGCCGTGGCCCGCCCGGCAGTAGCCTCACCGCTTAAGGAGACGACGTGCCCGATTTCCCGCCCCTGGTCGATGTCCACTGTCACCTGCTTCCGGGAGTCGACGACGGGGCGGCCGACTGGGACGTTAGCCTGGCCATGGCCAGGATGGCGGTGGCCGACGGAATCGCCACCGCCGTCGTCACACCGCATCAGTCCGACGCCTTCGCCGCCAACGACGCACCGGCGATTGTCGATCGAACGGCGCAATTGCAGTCGTATCTCGACGAACGGGACGTTGCGCTGCGGGTTTTGCCCGGCGGAGAGGTTCGAGTAGAGCCGGAGCTGCCGGCCAAACTCCGCCAAGGAAAGCGGCTGACCATGGCCGACCGGAAGCGACACGTGCTTCTTGAACTGCCCCATGATGTGTACTTCCCTCTGGAGCGATTGCTAGGCGACCTCGCGTCGGTGGGGATCACGGGGATTCTCGCCCACCCGGAACGCAACCCGGCGATTCTCGCCCGGCGTCAAGTCCTGGAGTCGCTGGTGGCAGCCGGCTGTTTATTGCAAATCACGGCCGGTTCGCTGATCGGGGCCTTCGGCCAGCCGGTTCAGAAGCTGACCGAGTGGCTGCTTTCGCGACAACTGGTCCACTTTGTGGCCACCGATGCCCATGGGATCAAATCTAGGCGCCCCCGGATGCGCCGCGCGTTCGATCGGCTGGTTCACCTGGCCGGCCACGATGCGGCGGTCGATCTCTGCTGCCGCCATCCGGCGGCGGTCGCCGACGGAAAAGACATCGCGGCCCCACGCCGACAACGGAAAGACCCCTCCTGGTTCGATTGGTTCCGCCGCAGAAAGGCAGGATAATGCCGTTTCTCGGGCGTGGGCTCATTCCGACCATTGGCTTCGGCTGCCTGTTGGCGTGGAGTTGCGTCGCCGCCACTCGGCCGTGTCAGGCCCAACAGTGGGTCGATGCGCGAGTCGCGGGGCCGTTTGTCTGCCGGGCCGAATTCCCGTTGGGCGAGTACGCCGGCTTGCTCGGCGAGTTGGTCCAAATCCAAGCCGATCTGACGCGGTGTCTGGGCATCCCGCCCGCCCGGCAACCGATCGACCTCTACCTGTTTCGGGATCAGGCCAGCTACGAGCGTTTCCTCAAGCAGCGGCTGCCCGACGTGGCGTACCGCCGCGCGTTGTACGTCAAGAGCCAGGGCTCGGCCGTCGTGCTGGCCTATCAAAGCCGCGAGCTCGCCACCGATGTCCGCCACGAATGCACACACGCCCTGTTGCACGCCGTGTTGCCGGTCGTGCCGCTGTGGTTGGACGAAGGGTTGGCCGAGTTCTTCGAGGTTCCGCGGCAACAGCGCGCCTTCGACAACCCTCACCTGCGCGCCCTGCGTTGGAACCTCTGGCTCGGCAGCGGCATGACGTTGGAGGAACTGGAGAAGCAGGGAGACTGGTCGAAGATGGGGCGCACCGAATACAAGTACTCATGGGCCTGGGTCCATTTTTTGCTCTACGGCCCCAAAGAAGCCCATGCCGAGTTGGTCCGCTACCTGGCCGACATTCAGGCCGCCACCCCGCCGGGCGACCTCAGTCAGCGCCTAAAACGGCGCGTTCCGTCACTGCAGCGTCGATTCGCTGCCCACATTCGCAGTTGGAAGCGCTGACGCCCTTCCGGCGTCAATTCTCGTAAAGTAGCGATCCCTGGCAGTCCAGGCGATCTTGCCGGCGGATTCTCTGCACCGATTCTCTGCACTGGCGGGGCTCTTTCTTCCAAGTCGGACAATCGCTACGACCGATACATACAGCACTTGCGGTTTCTTCGGCAGGGACGGTCGGCATTGCCCACGCCGTGGCGCTCGACGTACGGCGTTTCGGCATGTCTGCGGTCCCTTCGCCGCTATCCGACGGTGGGGTATGAAGATCGGAAGGTGTGGCTATGGTCAAGGCGTTGTTGGTAACAATGGCCGTGGTGGGAGTCTGTTTGCCTCAATCCGTGCTGGCCGCTACCGGCGCGCCGGTCGTGGTCGACGTGGCACTCGCGCAGGGCAACGCGCTATCGGGACAAGTCGTTGACCCTCAAGGACTTGCGATTAACAGGGCGGCCGTTTCCTTGCGGCAGGGCGACCGCGAAATCGTCCGGGCCAAGACCGATCTGCGGGGCCGGTTCACGTTTCCCGGTCTCCGCGGAGGGACCTATCAGATCGTCGCAGCCAAGGGGCACGGGACGTGCCGAGTCTGGGCACCCGGCACCGCGCCGCCGCTGGCTTCCGTGGTGGGCGAGGGCGGCGCCGGCGACGACACGGTCCGTGGCCAGTGCAGCGTGGAGAAGAATACCTTTGCGGCCGCGGCGAGAAAAGCCAAGAGCGGCCTGCTGAGCAATCCGATGGTGCTCGGCGGTATCGCGGCCACCGCAGTCGCCATTCCCATTGCGATCCACCGCAGCCAGACGCCGTCGAGCCCTTGACGCCATCGAGCCCTTGACGGCGTCTTGCGGCAGGGCAGTCGCCAGGCGACATGCCGTGCATTTGACCCCGGTAGCCTCGATTGGAGGCCATCGGGGTCGTGTCGTTTTCTTGGCCCATTAGGACGTCCATCCGCGGTCCGGCAGTCAGCGCCACAAGAATCTCCCCAATTCGGTCTTTCCTCAGGCGGCAGTTTTCGCTAGCATCCCGCCTCCTTTTCATACGCACGGAATCCCTCCGTGTGGTGCCGCGGCCCGTTTCCAACCTTTGCCGTGGCGGAGAATCGCATTGGGAAAGGACGTCCAATGAAGCGCATGGGCCCCCGCGACGTCGGGATACTCCTCTTGATTTGCCTCGCGATGGCGATTCCCGCCCCCGTATTGCAGGCGGCCGTCGACCCGCCGAATGTGGCGCGCACCGCGGCGGTGAGCCCAGACGTGCAGTTGCTCGAGGGCGGCGCCTTGTGGGGACAGGTGCTCGACTCGGCCGGCGTTCCCGTGGGCGAGACGGCCGTGCGGCTGTCTCAGGCGGGTCGGGAAATCGCCGACGCCACGACCGACTCCCAGGGCAACTTCCACTTTGTGGGCGTGCGGGGTGGGGCCTACGAGATCGAGGCCGCCGGAACCCGCGTGCCGTTTCGTGCCTGGGCTCCGTTTACGGCACCGCCGTCGGCACCCTCCCGACTGCTGATTCCCGCCGGAGACCCATCCGTGCGCGGGAATCAGGGCCCGATCGGCTACTGGCTCTGTAAGCCTTGGGTCGTGGCGGGGATCGTTGCCACGGCGGTCGCCATACCCGTGGCGATTCACAACCATCGGGCCCACCGAACCGCCAGCCCGTAGCTCCCGAGCAAAGCCCTTCAACCGATCGTTCCCGTCGAGGAAGCCATACTCATGCGTGCATCGCGACCGCTGACCTGCCTCTGCGTTGCCCTGGCGTGCTGGGGCCTGTTGCTGCCGGCGTCTTGGCTGCAAGCCGCGCCGCCGGATACCGCGCGTCCATTGCAGCAACCGCCGGCCGACGACGTTCAGCTCGATCGAGCCGGCACGTTGCACCTGCTGGCGCTCGACGCCCGGGGTGTCGCCGCGCCGGGGGCTTCGGTGACCGTCCGTGCCACCACGGCCACGCTGGTTGCTGCGAAGACCGACGCACAAGGCCGTCTGTCCGTCGGTCCGCTGCGCGGCGGGATCTATCGCGTTACTACCGGCGGCCACACGCGGAGTTTTCGCACCTGGGCTGCCGGCACCGCACCGCCAAACGCCAAGCCGGTGGCCACGATCGTGATCGGCGAAGACGTCGTGCGCGGCCAGATGCCGCTGGAAGACGTCTTTTCGTCCGATGCGTTCGTCGTCGGCGGGTTGGTGGCCGCGGCCATCGCCATTCCGATCGCCGTACACGGCTCGCGCAACAGCACGCCGAGCAGCCCCTGATCGGCCTGAAGGGAGCAAGGCGTGGAGGTTCCTAAGTGCGTTGCCGTGGGGGCGAACTCAGGCTCATCGGCGGCCGCGTTTCGAGCGGCTCTGAATCGCCGCCGGCAGCAGCGAGCGATTCGGGGTTGGGGATTCGGCACCCTGCTGCTTTTCGGCGTCGTCGCGGTGCATGCCGGTGTCTGCGTTGCCCTGCCACCCGGTCAGGGTGTTGCCGGTGAGCAGGTGGCCGCCGAGCAGGTTGCCGACGTCGCCCTGGATGCAGACGGCGTGTTGCGCGGGCGGATTGTCGTACAAGCCTCTGTCGCAAAACGTGTGCAAGCGGATGGGTGGCTGGGGCAAAGCGCAGCGGTGCCCCAGGAAATCCAGCAATCTGGGGCTTCGCTGCGCTCAGCCACCAGCCACCCAAAGGCCGTTTTTAGAAAGAGCCTAGCGTCCGATATCGGGCGGCCGGCCGTCTCCGGTCTGACGGTCACGCTCGTTGGCAATCATCGCCCGGTCGCCGTGGCGAACACCGACATTGATGGCCGATTCGCGTTCAGAGTGCCCGGCGTCGGTGTCTATCGGGTGTTTGTGCGGCACGGCAGCACTTCGAGCGAGCGCACGTGCCGCGTCTGGACGTCGGCCGCGGCACCGCCGCATGCGCCGCGGGAGATACTCTTGCCGTTGAGAGCCCCTTCGGCGACGCCGGCTCTTGTGCGAGGGCAACGAGAATTCCGCCCCTTTCCGGTTACCAGCCTGCAGCAAGCGGCCACCGTAACCGGCCTGGCCGTCGGCGCGATCGCGGCCCCGGTGATCTATCACAACACGCTGCAGGACAACAAGATTCCGTCGAGTCCATAGGACCGCATTGCGCCCAACTCCTCAATATGTTCCCTTGCAGGTCTGATTCGATTGCTCGGCTGATGCTGCTGGCTGCCGTCTGGCTGCCGTCGGCCGGTGGCATGTGGGCCGTCGAGGGATCGGCACGTGAACTGCTGACGCAGCCCCTGAGTATGCACAGCGGGCGGGAGCAACCCGGAGACGTCCCGACTCGATGCGTGGTGCCTGAGCCTGCCGTCGTCGAAGACCGACTCTCCCTCGGTGTGATCGCCGCGAGCTACGACGAGCCGGTGACTCCGCCGGCGATTCCGGCGGCCCCGTTGCAATCGGTCCCAGCGCCGTGCGGCACCTGCAATTCGACCGCGCCGTCCGGTACCTGCGGCTCGGGCCAGGGCTACGTTTTCCGGCCGGGTTTGTTGGGCATCGTGCCCTACTACCTCGACCAGCTTCGCCAGCCGATGCAGCGCGAGAGTTGGCTCTATCGGCCGCTTAGCGGAGGGTGGTTCATGGGCAGCGTCGAGGGAGGCACGCCGATCGGCGACTGGGCCAGTCTGGGCCACGGATTCGCCGGCGGATATCGCCTCGGCTGGGACCAGAGTCTGCACTGGGGTGGTGAAGTGCGATTCTTGTTTGGTGCGGTTCCGGTACACGACAGCGCACGGGCGCGGGCCGCCCAATTGGCTGCCGACCTGGCCGACGGCTATTCCGCCGACGATCCGCACACGCTCCGCTTCAACCAACGCCGCGACGCCGATCTGTTCCACTGGGACGTCGATCTGCTCTACTACCCCTGGGGCGATACGCAGTGGCGTCCCTATCTGATGGCGGGCATCGGAACGGCGAACATCGACTTCATCGACCGGCTCTCGGTGCGTTACGACAAGATCGTGTTGGCGATGCCGTTGGCCGTGGGGCTGAAGATCCGCTACAACGACTGGCTGGTGATGCGCTTCGAGGCGGCGGACAACATCGCCTTCGGCGGTGGCAGCGGCCTGGGCACGATGCACAACCTCTCTATCACACTGGGGGCCGAGATCCGTTTCGGCGGGTCGAGAACCGCCTATTGGCCCTGGAATCCGGGCAGACACTACTGGTAGTGATGCCCCAGGGCCGAAACCCGATCTACTTGCCGCCGGGGTGACAGGTTCTTGTCACCCTGGTTTGATAAACTGCCTGCCATGAGTGGTGGCAACAAATCTGGGACAGGCGGCCGTCTGCTGATCGTGGACGATCATCGGATCTGTCGCGAGGGGCTTCAGTCGCTGTTCGAGAAGAACCGGCGGCACCGGATCGCCGCATGCGGGACGGGCAATGCAGCGGCCATCGCCGAGGAGTTCTCACCGGCCGTCGCACTTCTAGGCATCACGCCGCCGGGCTATCGCGCGCTGAAGACCGGTTCGCTGTTGCTCGGCTTAGCCAAGCCGCCGGCGATCGTCTTTCTCGACCAGACGTTTCGCCCCGTGCACCTGCGTGAGGCGATCGCGCTGGGCGCGCGGGGATACCGGACCCGGCACATCTCCTTCGATCGGCTGGCCGAAGCGGTCCGGTGCGTCGCCGGGGGCAGCACTTCCTTCTGCTCGCAAGCCCGGCCGTACCTGGTCAAATCGGGCCGGCGCGTCCGTTTTCACCCGCCGGCCGACACGGTGACGGTAACGCATCTTTCCCGCCGGGAAGCGGAGGTCCTGTTGCTGCTTGGCGAAGGGATGAACGTGGACGAGTGCGCCCGGAAGATGCAATTGTCGCCCAACACGGTCGACAACCACCGTACGCGGATGAAGCGGCGGCTCGGTTTCCACAAACTGGCCGACGTGATTCGGCTGGCCTACCGCGACGGGCTGCTGAAGTAGCCGGCCGATCCGTCAACTCCAATCCGGCAGATCTCCCGCCGCGTCGAAGGACAATTCGCGCGGCTCGGTGAGGATCGTCAGGTCGTCGCGCGTGCGGGCTTCTTCCAGGTAAGCTTCGGAACACTCGACTTCGGCCAGGTGCAGCGTGTTGTCGATCCAAAGCAGCTTCGCGTCGGGCGGATCGGCCAGTCCGATCGTGCCCAAGGCCGCTTCGAGCATCTCGTGGTCGGTCTCGTAGTCCAGCGGCGCCATGGCCGCGGCCACGTGGCCGGAGATCAGGCCGTTCAGACGTACGGTGGGCCAGTCGGCGTCGCGCAGCAGTTGGGATTTGCAGAATTCGGCGATTCCGATGCCCACGGCGTTGCCGTGCGACTGGGGGGTCAGTCGGCGGACGGCGATCCGTTTGACCTTCGGCAGCTCGCCCTCGACCGCCTTGTGATCGTCGTACTTGCGCCCGACCACGTTGGTATCGAAGCCCACGCCGGAGATATTCTTGCCCATCTTGTCGATCAACAGCACGTCGACGTGGTCGAACGGCAGCCCGGGAAGCCACTGCCCGGCCAGCTTCAAGAGTTCCTTCTCGCGCGCCTCGAACTCCTCCGGCGCAACGGCCGCGATCCGGGCGGTCTGATCGTAGCCGTTCTCCACGATCGCCAGCCCGGCCAGCACGTGGCACTTGCTGAGCACCTCGCCGGCCACGCTACGGATGATCTGGGCGAAACTGTACTCCTGGATCGCCCGATGGTAGATCTTCGTGCCTTCGCACTTACCCAGGCCGATGAGCATCATTTTCAACAGGCCGCTTTGGATGTCGCCGGTGAACAGCGTATGAGGCTTGATGCGGCCGCAGACGATTACGTGATCGGCTTCAAACGCGTGGCGGTCGAAATGGACCGGGATTCCCTCAGGCGTTTCGCAGACGATAACGGTCTCCATGCTGGCACGGATCGGGCATCCGACGAACTCCTCGGTGATGCCAAGGGCCTCGAGCAGCCCACGCTGTCCCTCGGCCGTGGCGCCGCCGTGGCTGCCCATGGCCGGCACGATGAACGGCTTCAGGCCCAGGCCCTTCAGGTGCTCGACGATCGACCGCATGATGATCGGCACGTCGGTGATGCCGCGGCTGCCGGCGGAGATGGCCACGGTTTGGCCGGGCGTGACCTTCTGGTCGAGTTGCAAGCCGGCGAGTTGGGCGGCGATTTCGGCCGGAGCATCGTCGAGGCGTGGAGATTCAAACGTCTGTCGAACGCGGAAGGTCTTGGGGAAAGACGACATGGAGGACTCTCGTAATTGGCTGGGTTATGAGGGCGGCTCTTGTAGGGTGCGTGGAGCGAGCCGGCACTGCATGGTGCGTTGCGCACGGCAATCACTCGGAGTTGGAACGCAGAGTCTGCGCGCGAGCGGATCGGCTCGCGCAACGCACCATGCAGCACCGCCGTGCTCCACGCACCCTACGACAACTACGATAACCGATCCGGGCTTCACCGTCGACGCTCGCGGACTTGCTGGAAGTAGAAGACCCCCTTCTTGTTGGACGTGACGATATCGAGCAGGCCGTCGCCGTCGAGGTCGACGATGCGAAAGTGCAGCCCGACGCCGCTCTCGAAGTCGATTTCGTGCTTGATCCACCGCGGGCCGTCGGCCGTGCGTTGCTGACGGAACCAACAGAGGGCGGCCGGTTGGTAGCTGCCCGGGTCGTGGCCGTTGTGGGCCCAAAACCGCTTGCCGGTGACGAAATCCCTCAGCCCGTCGCCGTCGAGGTCGGCGGTGTGCAGGGCGTGGGTTTGCGAAATACTGCGGTCGATCTCGTGGGTCTGCCAGCCGTCGGGCGTCTGCTCGCACCAGGCGATGCCGTAGCCGTGGGCGCTGGCGCCGAGCACGTCGTTGTCGCCGTCGCTGTCGAGATCCTCGACGCAAAGCTGCACGCCGCCGTAGAACTCGGCCGGGTGGAACGTCCACGGCTTCGGCGTCTTCTCGGCAGAGTTCCTCACGTTGGGGCCTTCCCACCAGCCGGTCGGCACGAGCACGTCGGCACGGCCGTCGCCGTTGACGTCGCCCACGCCCAGTCCATGGCCGGGAGCCGGATCGCCGGGAGCGGAAATGGCGCGAATCGGCCATGGCTTGCTCGGATCTTGCCCGGGCCGCGCGGTGACGCATTGTCCTCGATCCATGAAGAGTAATTCTCGCCGGCCGTCACCGTCAACGTCGACGTACGTGGGGCTTTCGTTGCCGGTTCGCTCGACGGCGACGTGCTTCGGCCACACACCACCGGACTTGCCTGGATTTTCCAGCCAGTGCGTCTGTTGGCCGGGAAAGCCGACCACGATCAAGTCGGTCGCCCCGTCGCGGTTGACGTCTTCGTCGAAGCAGAGGAACGCGTCGCTGTAGCCGAAGCGGTTGAACTCCTGCGGCCGGCCGCGCATGGGGATCATCTTCCAATCCGGTCCGGCGTAGTAGACGTTTCCGGCGGCGACGTCGGGCCGTCCGTCGCCGTTGAAGTCGGCCACCGCCACGCCTTCGCTGCGGAAGGCCGCGTCGAGTTGGTGCTTGCGGAAGCGGATCGGCGGTATGAGGGGACCGATCTTGCGCGACCAACGGATCGTGGCGACGACCGGTTCCAGCCGAGGTGACGCGGTCGCAATCGCCCGGGCGGCAAGCTGGGCGGCCTGCTCGACAGTGGGGCCGTCATCCGCCGGCAGCGGCACTAGCCGGTCGCTCTGGGCGGAGGTTTGGCAGGTGACCGCCGTGATCTGCGGGATACCCTCGGGTCCAGCCACCAAGCGGATTCGCTCGATCATGCCGTCGCGTGGCGAGATCGCCAGGCAGTGTTGGAACGGATCGCCGGTCGGCTGCAGGAACATCGCCGGCGAGCGGCTGAGTTGCTTGTGTTGTCCGTCGAGCGTGAAACCGACCATCAGCGGGAAGACGTCCGGCGAGCGGGTCCGGTAGTGGATTTCGACGCCGCCGTAGGTCTCGCCGGGTGTCGCCCCGCCGGCGACCGTGCAGCCGAGAAGGTAGAGACGCTGGGCCGAGAATCCGCAGGGGATCTCGACGGACCCGCCGCTGGGGATCAGGCTGTAGACGGTCGTGTTTCGTCGGAACGGGATACTACCGGAGAGGACCTCATACTCCACGTCAGCGGTGCGCTCCGGGCGTTGCCAAACCTCGGGGATGCCCTCGCCGAAATCGACCGAGAGCGCTTCGCCAGTCTTGATGCTCCCGATGCCCAGCCAGGCGTAGGCTCCGCCGTTGTTGCCGTCGTGGACTTCGACGCGGACTTCCATGCCCTGGAACTTGGCCACGTCCCAGGTCTCCTCTTGCGGGGCGTCGTTGCCCGGCGGCGGGGTCTTCAGCAGCGTCTTGCCTTTACGGGCGTCGACCAACGCGATGAAGTTCTCGCCGCGTCCGCCGGCCTGACCGTCGTGGCCGCAGATGGTAAAGGTGATCGTGTCGTCGGCGATCACAAACGGCGGTGAAGTGATCGTGCCGACGCCCGATTCGCCTTGCCCTAGCGACGAGAGGTACGCTTCGACCGGCCGGTTGGCGCCGTCGCGCTGGAGGACCGCCCACGTGCTGCCGAGCGATGGGGCGGGGCAGACGAGGGCCTGGTATTTCAGCCCCGGTATTTGGGCGTCGGCCGTGGTGGTAGCCGTCACGATGACGGCGAGCAGGACGGCGGCTGCGGCAGTGGTTCGCTTGATTACCATGGGCTTCACATCATTGGCGGGTGGCTGGGGCAAAGCGCAGCGGTGCCCCAGTGAACTTTGGGACTATCGAGGGGCAACCTGGGGCACCGCTGC
>CAYYNP010000028.1:0-55664 GCA_964472545.1 uncultured Planctomycetaceae bacterium
TAGCCGTTCTTCTTGAGCATCAGGCCGAAGAACTTCTTAGCATCGTGCGTGACCAAGTCCATCTCGATGCCGTCGTGAACGCCCATCTTCTCGACGGTCTCTTCGCCCGGATCGAGACCGACGACTTGCTCCAGCGGCAATAGATGCACGCCGCGCAAGTCGAAATCGGAATCCGCCGACGGAAAGCCGTAGAGGTGTGCACCGCTGATCGTCGCGAACAGAAGCGCGTAGGGATGGTCGGAAAGGCGGAAGGATGAAGGCGGAAGGATGAAGTTGCCGTTGGCCATGTTACTTCTTCTTTGCGTTCTTGACGCAGGTGACGAGGATTGCGGTCAGTTCTTCGATCTCGGTGCTAAGATCCGCAAGTCTCTTCTTTGCGACGATCTCGGAATCACCCAGTAGTTCGATCCAGTAGCCGGTTTCTTCGAGTTCTTGCAGTCCGACTTCGATCTTGCTGATGAACTCGGCATTCGAACGAGCACGCATCGCTTCACGATAGTGCGCACCGACCGATGCCCCCGATCTCAGCACTTGCCTGCCCAAAATCTGCGCTTCCGTCGACTTCGGCAATGCCGAATACAGCCGAATGATCCGCAACGCAAACCGCTTCGTGCGAACCTTCAGATCAACTCCCCCCTTTGTCTTCTTCATCCTTCATCCTTCATCCCTCCTCCCTCATCCTTCTAATGCTCCCCTTCGTGCTTTCAGCAAGAACTCGTTCGCCCGCTCGTAATCCGGTCGCTCCGGCAGGTTCGTTTTCTCCAGCGCCCGGTCGAACTCCTCGTGCAGCCACTTTCGCCAGGCTTCGACCTCGTCGAACGGCATCTCGCCGCTCTTGACGGCCAGAAGCTGCTCACGGTGTGGGCCCACGTCGACCGGTACGAAGCCTTCGCGCAGCACGTGGATGCCGGAGAGCAGCAGGCGGATCAGGTGCATCACGTGCTTCGGTTTCACCTTGCCCTTATTGCGGACGTCGGCCTGCATTCGCTTGAACTGCGACATCACGTAGCCGTTGTACGTCTGATAGACGATCCGCGAGAGGAAGATCTCCCGCATGTCGAGCAACTCCCGGGCAAGCGGCGTGGCGTGTTCGACCAGCGGCGTGTAGAGACATTCCAGGATGTTGGGGTTTCCCTTCAAGGCCATGATCAGAAACTTCTGGATCTCCCAATAGGCCTCCTCGGTTTCGTCGTTTTCCAACTGCTCGGGCACGCCGTAGAGCGACCAGTGCAACTCGGCCGGCGGCAGGTAGATGCCGCGCCGGTCGGTGTCGGACTCGTCGTTGTCGAGGCCGAACGCCCGCGAGCCGACCACGCAACGATAGATCACCCGGTCGAACAGCCCGTGCGTCGAGAGCGTCTTGTTCGAGTCGTTGATGGCGCCCTGCTTGTATTCGGCCAGCAGCATCAGGTTGTCGTGGTTTATCGGCGCCTCGAACCCGTCGACGAACCGCACCCGATACGCGTGCTGCCGGTCGCGAGGCGCACGCACTACCACGCCGACCGCCCCGGCCGGATGCATGGTCTTCCCTTGGGACCCTTGCACTCGCTTCAGCGCGACGACCTGCGTTCCCACGGAGTAGATGAGGTGGGGGCTGTTGTGGACGCGGTTTTTCATTGGCACTCCCGCTCCGGCCGCCATCCACCGTCTTCACGTTTCTCGGAAGAAGGTGACGTAGTAAGGCTCTATCAGGGTGTCGGGCTTGTGTGGAGCCTGACCACCCCCCGGAAAATAGCCGCTTGACGGCGGATGAGTCAATACGAACGCATGCTCTGGCAGCACGTCTCAGGCGGGGCCGTCAGTTGGGCATTCGCCAGAAGGAGCGCTACGATTCCGCGCCGGACGGCTCGCTCCCGTCGAGCCACGCCCAAATCGCCGCCGCGCGGACGTCGGCCGGGGCCGCCTCGGCTTCGTCGGCCTGCGGTACGGTGATCAGCTTCAACGCGTTGAAGAAGAAGGCCGGGTGGTTCCGGGCGAGGATCTGATCGGTGGCGTTGACGTTCTTGTCGCGGTTGTAGTCGTAGGGGTCGTCCAGCGGCGCGGGGTCGAAGAAGAAGTGGGGATTGTTTCGCGCGGCGATCTGGTCGGTGGCGTTGACGAACGTGTTGACGGTCGAATCGCCACCCTCGCCGATCGCGTTGCCGAAGTAGAAGACGTCCGCCGACGTGAGGCCCGTATTCTCGCCGGGCAACACGGTCACTTGCAGCCACTGTTGCTCGATGGCATTGTCTTCCCAGAGGAGCGTCACCCGGTCGGAACCGCCGTCACCCGCGCCGCGGCGGGCCGAGATGCTCGTCGGTGCCGGCGCGGCCGCCCAGGCGTCCGGCGTGTTGTCGTTGCCCACGCGGAACTCGAAGTCGGCGGCCGTGGGCGTTGCGTCGTCGGGCAGGCCGGCCACGTCGATCATCAGGCCGTTGATGCCGCGGTCGTAGCTGGTGTAGTTGGCAAACGTGGCCGTTTCGCCTGGCATCAGCGGCGTCTTGTCCGGGGCCACGGCCCCGTCGTCCGCGGCGTCGGCGTCCGGGCTTCTGCCGTCGAAGGCCGAGTTGTTGTAGAAAACGTGGCGCCCGGCGATCGTCGCGCCCTGGTCGGCGTCGTCGTTGAGAATCGCACCGGTGCCGAAGCCGTTGGTGATCACCGCGCCGCCGGTGGCGTTGCTCAACAACACGGCGAAGATCTCGTCGGGCTCCACGCGTGTGTCGCCGTTGACCTCGACCGTGACGTGTTGCGTGCCCGGCTCGGTGAACGTCAACACGTGTCCGGCGACCGCTTGGTAGTCGCCGTCGCCGGTTTCGTCTTGGGCCGTGCCGGCCATCGTATCGACCCGCACGGTGACCGGCGCGAGCACGGTGCCGGTGACCGTAACCGGGAACTCGAAGGCGGTGGTGCCGGCGTCGCCTTCGAAGCCGGCGGCCGGGCCGATGGAGATCTCCGGCGGTTCGAGCGTCCCGGAGACCTCGATCGAGCCGGCAACGGTTTCGAAGTTGTTCACCGTCCGCACTTGCCCGTCGTTGAAGCGGAGGAAGTCGAACTCGACGTCGAACGAACCGGAGACGTCGGCGGCCACGTCGAAGATCAACCGAAACAGCCCGGCGCCGTCGGTCAGCGTGACTTCGGGGACGTCCAGCAGGAAATCGGAGACGAGCTTGATCCGCGGATCGGCCGTGCCGAAGAACCCCGGCTCTTGACCGGGCATCAGCGAATCGGGGGCCTCGACTGCGTCGACGAGCACCACGCCCGCGTTGGCCGGGCTGACGCGGACAAACGCGCTGTAGCCGGCAATCGGCTGGGCCATCGCGCCGGGTACGTCGATCACCACGTCGAGCGAGCCGCGGGCCGGGGCCACCGGATCGCTGCGAATGGCCGCGCTGCCGACAGTGACCGTGAAGTCCTCGAGCAATCCGGCGTCGATCGTGGGTTCGTCGGTGCCGCCGATGGTGAAGGCTTCCGTGCAGCCGTCGACCGGGTTAACGTCGCTGTCCGAGGCATCATCGCCCAGGTCTCGATGGGTGAAGGAGTGCCCGGAGGGAAGCGTGAATTCCGCAACGTATTGCCCGTCGTTCACCCCGCCGAATGCGTAGGCTCCGCCGTTGGCCGTCGTGGTGGCGTCGAGCACGGCGGAGCTACCGGCGGCGTGCAGACTGACGTCGACGCCGTCGACGCCCGGTTCGCCGGGGTCTTGCTGGCCGTTGGCGTTGAGATCCAGCCAGACCAGATCGCCGAGGGTTGCGGTGAGCAACCGCCGCGTTTCGAGCGGCTCGATGCGCAGCCTGCGCTGAAAAGGGGTAGACCGGCGGCGGCCGGACCGTGGCATTCGCTGTGCCGTTGGGGCAATCATGGCGAGCAGGTTGGGGAGATGCCGGCCGTTCCAAAGCCGGCATGGGCTTGACTGACCACCGTCACGCATCGCCGGAAAGCCCATCCCTACAGAGGGGGCCAGGCCGTCCGGCAAGGTGCCCCATGACCTCCTATTGTATCACGCTCGATCAACTATGTCGCGTTGCTGACCAGCTTTTTGCAGGGAAAATGCGGCCGCAAATACACCCATATGGTGTACGCCTATTTGTCGACGGAGGTAGCTGTCGCGGTGGCAATTCCGACCCACTGTCGCAACGGCTTGGGTACTGCCTCGTCGAGTTGGGAGACATGGGGGACTCGTTTAGGCGGTTCGGCCCAGCGTTCGAACATCTGGCGTGCTTCAACCCCCCGCAGGCTGCCCAGCGTGCCGCTGAGCAACAGGTTCTTGATCGACTGCACGTGGGCCCGATCGAGACGGCCCGGCGGCACCAATTCCATCCAACGGGCGAGCGCTTCGGGCACCATGGTCGAATTTCGGCTGCACGCCTGTTCGCAAAGCCGGTAGACTTGCTCTTCCGACAACGCGCTGCTGTGCTGCTCCAGCAGCCGGCAGATCCGGTGCAGAGCGGCCGGCGAGATACGGCTGTCGTCGTCGAAGTACCAGATCACGTCTTGATCGATGGCCCAGCGCACGTCTTCGACGGTTGCCCCTTGGCCGATCATGCATCGCAGCGAATTGAGTCCGCCGCGTTCTACCGGCGGCAAGTCGTTGAGGGCCCGGAGCATCGCGTCGTAGCCGGGTTTGCCGGCCTCGGTGCAGAATTCCGATAACGAGCACGAACGCTCGTCGCCTAGGGTGAGTACGAATTCCGCGGGTAAGACCACGTCGCTGCCGTCGCAGACACAGACGGTGGCCAGCGTCGTGACGCAGCGTGCGTCGGGCCATGGCCCCAGACGCGCCAGCAACGCCTCGGCGCCTTCTCGCAGGCGGTCGAAATGCCCTTGGCTGAGTTCCCGGCTGCGCCGCGGCGCGTGGGCCTCGAGGGCGTTGTAGACTTCGCCGGGTAGGACTTCCAGGGCCGATATCACTTGCAGGAAGATGGGCGTCTCCGCCTCGCGAATCTGCCGACGCCGCGCCGCCGCCGTCCGGCCTCCGTCGTCGGTGGGTTTCTGAAGCGTCTGAAATCGCCTTTGAAGCGCCGCCAGCCGCTGCTGGAACTGCCCTAGGGCCTCGCGCTGTGCCAAGGCGTGTTCGGTGGGAAGAAACGGGGCCAACGATCGGAGAAACCGCTTAAGCGGCACCTCGCCGCCGAGCCAGAAAACCAACTCGGCAAGCCACGACCAGAGCGGCGGCAGACATCGGCCGGCCGTCTGTTTGCCGAGCACTTCATTGCGCTGCTCGGCCGCGCGGGCGGAAACGGCAAACGGCGACGCCAACGCGGACCCGAAGCGGGTCGAGGTGATCGAGAAGATTCGGGACACGTTCAACAAAGTAGGCAAGGGCGAAATCTCCCCCGGACAGGCCGACGCTGCGCTACGTAAGGCGCTGCCGAACATCCCCGACGTGTCGCTGGAGAAGGCTACGCGAATGGTCGACGCCAACCTGGAGGCCAGCGTGAAATACCGCACGCCGATTCCGGCCGATGACTTGGCACGCAGCACCGGTGCGGACGCCGGCCCCAAACCGGCCGTTTCCGGCGACGACGCGATCAAAGCCCCGGCGCAACCGTCGAGTGCCCGGCGAGCGTTCGGCCACGCCACCGACGCAGCCACGATCAATCACTACTACCAGCAGAATCTCGACGCGGGCCTGACTCACGTTGAGGCCCTGGGGGTGGCCACCGGCCAGACCTTTGCCGGCAACGCCGCGATCGCCAGCGGCATCGCGGATCCCCGCAGCGCCATGGCCGGCAGCGACGTGGCCATGGAGAGCATGTCGTCGTTCCAGCAGGAGGTCGCCGCCGGACAACACGGCGTCGCCCTGCAAGGCTTAGACCACGTGATCTCCTCGGCCTCGAACCTGGTCAACGATCCGTCGACCACCGTGGGCGGCTTCGTCAACGACGTGAGGGACATCTACGAGCACGGCGTCGGCGATGGCTACTGGCAGGAGTCGCTGACCCATACGCAACAGGTGATCGAAAAGACGCCCTTGGTCGGCACCGTCGTCAGCGGCTACAAAGCGGCCTATCAAGAGGGGCTCGGCGGCATCGCGGAAGGGGCCTGGGCACTCGGCGGCGAGGGCATCGACGCCGTGGGCAACGCCGCCAGCAGCGCGGCCAACTACCTCCGGAGCTTCTTCTAGGAGAGCAATCATGCCCGGCTACATCTTCGATAACGATCAGATCCGCGCACTGCTGGCTCAGGCAGAGATCGGCGACCCGGGCCCCGGCTCTCCGCTTAAGTTGCTGCCGGAGACCGGCGGCCCGTTGCACGCGGACGATCCTCGCTTCAGCGACCTGGCCGCCCAGTGCGTGCTCCAGCGGGACGGAGACGACTGGCGCGTCAACTTGCTGTTGCGCGCCGTATTAGGCGCCTGTGCTCAGCCGGAGGAAGTGATCAGCGTGGGGGTCGACGCGGAGTCTCATCCGGGCTATGCCTTGGTGCGGCGGGGGGAACTTTGGAGCGAATGCACGGTGGGGCGCGACGGCGCGACGAAGCTCTACTTCCCGCTCTCGCGTTCGACCGCCATCCTCTCGCTGATCGGTGCACTCTCCGGCGACGCGCCCGAGCCGCCGCCGAGCGGTTTCCGTTTCGTGGGGCCGGCCGAAGACGCCTTCGTATTGGCGGCCGTGTTGCGGGCGTATCGGGAGTATCCGCCGGACATCGCCTTTTCGCGACTGGCCGGCGCCGTGGCCGAAGCCGCCAAGATGCCCGCCTTCGCCGCCGCTTTCACCACGGTCGCCGGCCCGGAGCCGATCGAGCGTTTGGCCGCGTCGCCCGAAGCGGTCGAGGCCTCGATCGGACGTCTGGTCGTGGCCAAGCACCTGCGCAACCACAGCGGCACGATTCGCCCGTCGTCGGTGGCCGAAGCCGTCTTGGGCGAACTGCCCTCGGCCCGATTTGGCGTCACGCGAACCGTGATGGACGACGGCCGCGCGGCGTCGCACAACATCCAAGTCACCAAGATCGGCGACCGGAAGGCGGTCTTTCGCATCCGGTCGGCCGACGGCCGAGCGCCGCAGTTCGAGTGGGTCGAGATGAACCGGCAGCAGATCCGCGCGATGATCGCGGCCCTGTTGCTGCCGGAAGAAGCGTGGCAGCCGGAAGCGGCCGCGTCGAGCGTCGACGCACCGCCGCGTCCCGCGACGCCGGTTTTCCCCAACCCTGACTGCGGTGAGAATCTGTCGGCGGGCATGAAATTCTGTACGTCGTGCGGCACGCGCATCACGTCGGCCGCTACACCTTAGACTGAAATCCGAACCTTCAGAGCATACGCGTGAACGATACGCTAAGGAGAATCGACCATGAACTGTGCGAAATGCAGCGAACCCTTGGGCGAGAACGATCTCTTCTGCGGTGAGTGTGGACAACGCACGGCCCGAGAGGCACCGCCGGAGCCTGCCCCACCTGAGCCAACGCAGCCGGATCCCATATCGCCCAACGATCCCGCGCCCGACTTCTCCACGATCCCAAAGCCCTCGCTTCCGCCGGCGGTCGACGATCGCGACGAGGACCGGGACTTGCCCAGCGGCCCGCCGCCGCAGGAAGGCTCGTACGACGCGGAGATATCGCGGCTGAACCCCGGCTGCTTGATCTTCTTGATCGACCAGTCGGGCTCGATGGCCTGGAAGATCGCCGGCGGCGACGGACAGTAGAAGAAGGCCGCCGTGGCCGACGCCATCAACCGGCTGCTCTACAACACCGTGTTGCGCCGCAGCAAGGAGGGCCGCCCGAAGCCGTACTTCGACATCGGCGTGATCGGCTACGGCATCGAAGACGGCGTGCAGAGTGCCTTCGACTCGGACTTGGTTTCCGTATCCGACCTGCCGGACCTGGCCAAGCGTTCGGAGGTTCGCAAGCAGCTCGTGTCCGACGGCGCCGGCGGCACGCGGGAGGTCGAGATGGAGTTTCCCATCTGGCTCGAGCCGATCGCCCAGAACAAGACCTACATGAACGAGGCCTTCGAGCGGGCGTTGGCGGCGGTGAGCCCGCACGTTGGTCGACGCGGCCGAGCCGGATTGGCCGACGCTGGACGAGAGCGAACTCGACCGGCGTCTGCAAGGGGCTCGCGACGCTTTCTGCCCGTTCGACCCCGACGAACACGTGCCCTGGTTCGTGCGGAACAAGTATCTGCTCGAAGGCAGCCAGGCCACGCTGCTGGTGGCCGCGATCGCCGCCACCGAGGATCCCGCCGCCGAGGGGCCGTCCGAGTCGATCGTGCGGGCCGTCTCGGTGGGCGACTGCTGCCTGCTCGTATTCACCGCCGCCGGCGAAGTCCTTACGTTCCCGGTCGCCGGTAGCGACGACTTCGGCGTCAGCCCGCGTCTGCTCTGCAATCATCCCCGGCAGTCGACCGGCTACGAGTTCTGCGAAGTGTCCTTCGGCGCCGGCGATTTCCTGGTGGCCTGCTCCGACGCACTGGGCAAGTGGATCTTCGAGTGCCTCGAATCGGAACGTCCGCAGTTGGTCTTCGACGCGTTGCTGCAACTCCTGGCGCCGGCCGACGGCGACGTCAACGCGTCCGAAACGCCGGCCGATGAGGAGCCGGGCGATCCGCCCGAAGAAGACGCCAAGACCGAAACGCTGCAGCGCAAAGGGTGGTTGCGGTTCTTGCCGGGATTCGGCGGCGGAGATCGCGCATGATGAGCCGGCGCCGACGGAACCCGAGTGCGATGAAGCCGGCGCGCTGGAGGATGATGCCGACTCGACGGTTGCAGCGTCGACGCAAGATGAGGAAGTCCCGCTTTCGATCGATGAGACATCCGACGCAGACGACGAGCCGGTCTTCGACCGCGTGATCGGCGCGCTGCGGGCGCCGGGCAATTCGCCGCGGATGCGCAACGACGACTCGACGCTCGTGCTCTGCGTGCCGGTGGGCGCAGACGCAAAGCAAGAACACGTGATGCGTCTTCTTCAAAGTCACCTGGCGCGCTGCGGCAATGTCCGCCCGGCCGTACGCGCGATTGAGGTCCAAAGCCACCAAGAAGCAACCAACCCCACAGACCCTAGCCGGGGGCGGAAGCCCCCGGAGGGTCTGCACGCTCAAGAAGCACCGATCCAAGAACCTCCCGTCGAAGACGACGCAGATCGTCCGGGGGCTTCCGCCCCCGGCTAAGTGAAGAGCCCTCGGCGAGGCAGAGAATTGTTCCCCGTGGCACACAACTTGCTTGTCACAAATCGCTGCCACGATTTCCTATCTTCGGCAAGAAATCGCGTGCCTTTGGCCATTTGGCGAGGTAAAATAGAGTGCCGGGGCAAACGCGAGCGGATTCCCGCCCGCAACGGGCAAGCGGCGGTTACGCGGCCCCATTCGGCCGCAAGCCGGGGCGGGTGATTTGCCGATACTGGTATCTGTCACATCACAACAAAGACGAACTGAATTGGATTCGAGCCTCTCGCAAGTTATTCCGACGGAGGTGCCAACCATTATGCGTTAGCCCGGGTCGCCAATGGCTTATGCAATAGCACGCCAGACCCTCGCTCGTCTCGCAGCGACGCATCCGGTCGCAGTCAGCGAGAGGTTTGATTCCATGCCGCCGCCTGCCCCTTCGGGCAAGGCGGCGGCGTTTTTTCTTGGTAGTCGTCTCGCGGAGCGAGACGTCAATGTGCCGTGCGGGTGCGTCTCGCGGAGCGAGACGACTACTATGAGGCCTATTCGGCAAACGCCTGGACGCCGCAGAGAATCGGCTGGCTAATCTTGCTCTCTGCGGTCGGGGTCATCTCGACCGTCAGCGTATCGCGAACCTCGACGCTGCGAAACTCCTTGACGAGTGCTTTGCGACTGCCGCCAGCCTGGTCGACGACGTCGAAGCCGCTAAGCACCGTCTCGTCCTGAAGCCGCACGTCGAACACGCGCCGGCCGGGCTCGATCTGCTCGGGCTCGGCGAAATGCAAACGAACCGTGTACCTGGCCACACCGTCGGCCTTGCCGCGGAGCGTGAAGGCGAGCCGCTTGGTGTCGTGGTAGCCGCAACAATAGACCCAAGGCACGTCGGTGCCGCCGACCCGCAGCCGATCGACGCCCTCGTCGTAGAACATCGATCCTACGTGCCGATACGCCGGATACCACCCCGGCACCATGCCGTTGGCGAAGATCCTCCCCGGCATGCCGTGATAGGCCAGCCAGAGATTGCGCCGCGCATCTTCGTGAAAGCCGGGCGCGCCGAGATTGACCGAGAGATGCTTCACGGGCAGGTTTCGTGCATCATCCGGATACATCCCACCCGCGGCGCCCCCGCCGAAGACGCGCGGCTCGTTGCGTGGATAGAAGACGGCCGACGTGTGAATCGCCGTGCCGCAGTTGCACCCGGCCCGCCCTTCCAACGCCGCCAGCACGCCGTTGGCCGGCGTCAGCCCCAGCCCGCAACCGAGCCACATGTCGCCCAGCGGCGTGTAGCCGCAACGCTGCTCGACGTTCCAAACACCGATACCGCGGTTGGCGTTGCCGAAGACGGCCGACCCGGAGGCCAACAGATGCCCGCACCCGATGTAGCCGCGGTGCATGTCGAGCTTCTGCGGTCGGCCGGAGAGCGGATTGGCGATCGTCTTCTGCCGGCCGGTCTTCAGGTGCCAGGCGGAAGGCTCGGCATAGATCCACTCGCCGACGACGATCGGACGCTTGCGATAGCCCGCGCGGCGTCCCCAGGCGAGTTTGCCGCTTCGGGCGTCGAAGACATAGAGTGCCCGCCGGGCGTACTGCCCGTCGACGAACTCCCGCCAGGGATGCCCAAAACTGCCGCTGCCGTGGACGACCAGATGGCCGTCTTTGACCATGCAACCGATCGTGGCCGAGAGACGCTCCGGGCCGTCGGCCAGCGCCCGATCGTCGACGGTCATGTCGGTGACGTTCAGCGGACGCTGCCACAGCGGCGTACCGGTTTGAGCGTCCAGGGCGACCAGCTTGCCCAAGCGCGGCGCGAGCGGATTCCCTTTGCGGTCGACCATCGCCCGATTCTCGACCGCGCGGTCGACGATCGTCTCGGCCAATGCTTGCCGCTTTTCGGCGTCTGTGAGTTTGCCGTCGATCAAGAAGACACGGCCGTCGGCAAGGCAGATCCCCACGTGGTCGATGCCTTGGCCCTCATACGACCATCGCAGCCGTCCGGTCTTGCGGTCCAGGGCAAACAGCCCGTCGCTGGTCTGCCGCATCGGCCGCCGGCGTTGTCGATCGACTTCCGCCCGGCTGCCGTAGATTGTGGATCGGTCGACCGCCAGGTAGCTCCAGAAGTTATACGTCTCTTCGCTGCTCTCGTCGTTCTCGCGTTCGGGCGGCAAGATCGTCCGCCGCGTCCGTCCGGTCTTGATATCCAGTTCGAGGCATCGCCGGTTGTCGACCAACACGAAGAGCGAATCGCCGTCGGCCGCCACGTTCGAGGTGTCGATGCCCATGCCCGACGCGGTGACGCCCAGGATGTTGCGGCGCCAGAGTTCGACGCCGTTGTAGACGTCGTAGGCCATCACCCGGTCGTAGCCGAGCGTGAGCACGACGCCGTCGACGACCAGCGGGATCGGCGGCGAGGCGTGACGTTCGATCCGGTCCTGCGGCCCCGGCTCGCCGTACCAGAGGACTCCCAGCGGGGCCTTGACCAGCGGGTCTTCGCTGCAATAGGTGTTCGCCGGCGTGGCGTAGTTGTGCGTCCAATTCATGCTGCCAGGGATTCTGCCGCGCGTTAGTTTTGTGAATTGCCCGACTTCTGTGATCGTGATGCCGTCCTTCGCGAGGGCATCGGCGTCGACTTCCGCCCCCGTCAGCAGCACGCCGCCGAGCGGGCGTATGACGCGGAGGAGTTCGGAAGGAGAGAGCGGGGAGTTGGGAGTCGGGGGTGGGGAGTCGGGAGTCGGGGGTGGGGAATTGCGGGGCGGTCGTTGTGGAATGGCGGAAGCGGTTGATCGCAGGGCGTGCTGGTCGACGACGAGGTTGAACACGTAGGGTGGGAAGGGAAGTCGGCTCGGCGTGGCGGCTTCGACGGTTACCGGGCTGCCGTAGAGGCCGGCTTGGGCCAGCGACCGGCGCATCGGTTGCACGCGGCCGGCGTCGGCGGCCAGCACGGTGATCTTCAGTTGCGTTCGACCGGCCAACGCGGCGGCCAATCCGGCGTCATCGGCTCCGACAACGAGGGCATAACCGCGACGCCAGCGGGAAGCGCCGAGCACTTGAGCGGCCAAGGCGTCCGTTTCCGTATTGACGAGTCTCTTCGGATCGCCGGATGAAATAACCGACTTCGGTTGTCCGGGCGTCGCGTCGGCAGCGTAGCACCGCACGTTGCCGTCGATCGTGCTCACAAAGAGACGTCCGTTGGCCACCGTCAATCCCCGCACGCGAGATTGCGTTTCGTCACTCCACAACGCCTTGCCCGTCGTGCCGTCGACGGCATGCACGCGATCCTCGCCTCCGGCGAAGAGCACGTCGCCGGCCAGGATCATCGTCTCGTGGGCCACCAGCGGCAGGAACCACTTGCTGCGGCGCCGGAGTTTCACCGTCACTTCCGGCCCCAGCGTGTCCCACTTCTGCCAGTGCGGCCCGCTCCATTTGAACGTCGTGTTCTTCAGGTGCACGGCGCGCGGGTCGTCCCGGCCGCCTTCGGCAACGATCTTCGCGTGTTTCTCCTCGGTGAGGATCTTGCCGGCAACCTGGCACTCGGCAAACGCCTTGTAGAATTCGCGATACTCACCGGCGGCCACGTCGGCCAGTTGATCGGCCGGATAGGCCGCCAGGTGCGTCAGCGCCGCCAAGTACGCCGTGTCGCCGCGCACGATCACCTCGTAGACGTGCGGCAGATCAAATTGCAGCGCCGCCGAGTACTCCCGCTTGCCGGGATTGCTCATCGTTCGGCCGGGCTCGTAGAAACCGAGGCAGCCGTTGCCGACCACGAACCGATTACCGATCAACTTCGCATTCGAGCCGGCCAGCACGCCCTTGAAGTGATGCGATTTGTCGATTGTCGGCAAGGGAAACGACGTCTTCTTCTGCCGGCCGGTGGCCTTGTCGTAGCGGAGGTTCGCAGCCCGCGCGGTGAAGAACAGGTCGTCGTCGTTGGCCAACAGGTATCCCTGTGGAGCCGGTCCGGCGGAGTGCCCGTGGTCCATCGCGCGCGAGTAGATCTCCGTGCCCGTTTCGGCGTCCAGGGCAAACAGGCGGATGCCCTCCGACGGAAACAGCCCGGCGGTGAAGTAGAGCACGCCGCCATCGATCATCACGCCGCCGCGAACCGGCCACAGCGACGAGAAGCGGCCGTAGCCGAGCATCTGTTCCGGGGTGGCTGCGGCACGGAATTGCCAGAGGAGTTTGCCGTCGGCCGCGCGCAGACAGTAGACGTTGCCGTCGTCGGCGCCGAAGTAGACCTTCTCTTGCCGGACGACCGGCGCGTGCCGCGGGGCGGCGTCGGTGAAGAAGCGCCATTTCACGCGGCCTTGTCTCGCGTCGATCGCATAGGCACAGTTCTCGCCGGACGAGCAGAAATAGGCCGTATCGCCGACGGCCACCACGCGAAAGGCGTCGTCGTAGGAGACATTTGGCTTGTTCTTGACGAAGCCGTACCAGGGCGTCGGCAGCGACCAGCCTTTGGCCGGTGCGGCCGGAGACTCGAACACCCAATGCAGTTCGAGTGGCGGCCGGAGGACTTCGGCGGTGACGCCGCTGCGGCGATTGTCGTGGTGGAAGGTCGGCCAGTCGTCGGCCGAGGCGGCGGAAGCGCCCGTGGAAGCGGCAGCGCAGATCAACGCGGCCAGCAGACGATACGATTGGCTTGCCACGGCCGTGTCTCCTCGATAGATTGACGATTGCCCCACCGGGTCTATCGTAACCGGGTCTATCGTACCGAATCGTGGCGCGTGTCGCCATGCAACGAGAGAGCGGAGAATCCCATGGACAAGTCGACTTCACGCCGTTCGTTTCTGAGAACCGCTTCGCTGGGGGCTGCGTCCTTCGGGGTCGCATCCGCCGCGCGAGGCGAGAAGCCGCCGACCATCCAAGGCTTCGAGCAAGAGAAGACCGATCCGAAGACGGCCGCCGGCTGGAAGCCGGTTTCCCAGCGGAAGATCCGCGTGGGGATCGTCGGCTACGGGGTCTGCCGCTTCGGTGCCGCGTTCGGTTTCCAAAACCACCCGAACGTCGAAGTGGCGGCGGTAAGCGATCTTTTCGCCGATCGGCGTGCGGCGTTGGCGGCGGCGTGCCGCTGTGAGAAGACGTATCCGTCGCTCGAGGAACTGATCAAGGACGACACGATCGAGGCCGTCTTCGTGGCCACCGACGCCCCGAGCCACGCCCGACACTGTCTCGACGTGCTCAAGCACGGCAAGCACGTGGCCACCGCCGTGCCGGCTTCGTTCGGGTCGCTCGAAGAAGCCAACAAGCTCTTCGAGGCCGTCAAGACCACCGGCCTGACGTACATGATGTTCGAGACGTCCTGCTTCCACGCCGACCTGTTCGCCATGCGGCAGATCTACCGGGCCGGCGGCTTCGGCAAGCTCGTCTACTCCGAGGGCGAATACTACCACTACACGAAGGACCCGATCGGCTCATACAAGAACTGGCGCGTGGGCGGGCCGCCGCAGTGGTATCCGACGCACTCGAACGCCTATTACGTGGGTGTGACCGACGGCAGTTTCACCGAGGTCTGCTGCATGGGCATGCCCAGCCTCACACCCTGGCTGCAGGCGGAGAATAACCACTACAAAAACCCCTTCGGCACCGAGATCGCCACCTTCCGCACCAGCGAGGGCGGCATGTCGCGGATGGCCGTCAGTTGGGACACGCCCGGCCACGGTGGCGAGAAGGGCCGGGTGCGCGGGCAGAAGGGTTCCTTCGACGGGCAGTATTCCGGCCAGGCGACCAACCTGCCGGCGACGGCCCGGCCGCCGCTTCCGCCCGGCGTCGGTGCCGGCGGCCACGGCGGCTCGCACGGCCACCTGATGAACGAGTTCGTCACCGCCTTGCTCGAAAACCGCCGGCCGACGGTCGGCATCGCCGAGGCGTTGAACATGACCGTCTCCGGCATCGTCGCCCATCAGTCGGCGCTGAAGGATGGGGAGTTGATGAAGATCCCGCAGTATGCGACGCCGACGGCGACTTGACCGTGGGATCAGTGACGGATCTCGATGTCCGGCAGGGCCTGCTGAAGTTGCTGCACGCCTTCGTCGGTGACTTGCGTGTCCCGTAGGCCGATATGCTCCAGCCGCGACAGCGTCTTCAGATGTTCAAGCCCGGCGTCGGTGACGCGCGTGCCCGAGAGGTTGAGACTCTCCAGCCGGCCGAGCACCGTGAGGTGCTCCAATCCGGCGTCGGTGATCGGTGTCTCAGCAAGGTCGAGCGACTCCAGCCGGACCAGCGCGTCGAGATGCTGCAATCCAGCGTCGGTGATTGGTGCTCCGGCGAGGATGAGCCACTTGAGATGTGAGAACGGCTTGAGGTCTACCAGATCGTCGTCGGTCGGTTTCGTGCCGCACCCGGAGAAGTCGATCCACCAAACGCGGCCGCCGGACTCCTCTACTTGCGGGCCGAATCGATCCAACTTGGCAACCGCAGCCCGCATTGCCCTGGTACGCTGCGTGCGGATTCCCAGCCAACTGAAGCCGGCGCTGGCCACGAGTACCAACAGCAGCAGCGAGCGCAGGCTGAACTGCAAGCGGAACCGCGGAAGACTCTCCCGCGACGGGTGATCCAAGCCGGATTCAATACGCCGGTATGCGGTTTCCGTCTCGGGATTGAGGACCGTGCCCTGCGCGTCGCGAAGCTCGACGAATTGGCCGAGGATCTCACCGGCGGCGTCGACCTTGTCGAGAGGGACCCTGAGTTCCCTATTAGCCATCTTACACTGGACGAGGAGCTTGCCCGGGGGCTTCATCCACTTGCAGTATTTGATCAAATGCCACGGCGTTACCACCGCCCGGATCCCCATACCTTCCACAATCCCCTGCCTGCGAAGCTGGGTATCGGCTCGCAGGCCGAACAGCCACAGCGGCGGCAGGCAGAAGCCGGCGGTGATCATGAACAAGCCCATCGGCCAGATATCCGGGTCGGACAATATAGACCAGGCGCCTAGTCCCGAAGCTATGCCAAAGAAGAGAAGCGGTGCGAGCCAACTGATCGGCATTAGTCCGGCCAGAACCGCCAGGGCTATCTGCCACCATCGAAACGGATGCCGTAGCGAGAGCAGCAACGCGCCGGCGCTGCGGTGCGCCTGGAGCTTCACTCCACTGGTAGAGTAGAACACGAAGCACCAGAAGAGCGTTATCGTCAGCAGCGCGGCGACGACTTCCATAACGGGCACTCGGGCGGCCGGCCGAGGCAGCGGAAGACGCTGCCCCGGAAATCCACGAAAGGAGCAATCATCACGCTCGATTATGGGCACGATCCCACGGCGGCACAATCGGTCCGAGGTACATCAGTAACAGTGAGATTAACGGGCGGTAGCATCCTGGGGGCTCGCTGCGCTCGACCCCAGCCACCCCACCTGCTCGTAAGTGCTAGGATTGCAGTCGATCGTCTGCCGCGCGATAATACCACCGTGGCCGAACGTCGTCCCCATTTGAACCGAGGAGCCATCGAATCATGGCCGAGAAGACCATCTTCAAGAAGATCATCGATCGAGAAATCCCCGCGACGATCGTCTACGAGGACGATTTGTGCCTGGCGTTCGAGGACATCAATCCCCAGGCTCCCACGCACGTACTGCTGATCCCCAAAGAGGAGATCTGTTCGCTGGATGCTCTGGAACAAGGGCACGCAGCGCTGGCCGGTCACCTGATGTTGGCGATGCGGAAGATCGCCGCGAAGATGGGCGTCACAGGCGGCTATCGCGTAGTGTCCAACTGCGGCCCGGACGCCGGCCAGGAGGTGATGCACCTGCACTTCCATCTGCTCGCCGGACGCAGCCTCAGTTGGCCGCCGGGGTAGTGACTCGTCGGGTCTAGCAGCCTGGCGAAGAAGGACGATTTCCGGCGAGTGAGTGTGCCACTGCTTCACAGAAGCCGTGTTTCTTGGGGATGCGGGCAGCACGGCTTCTGCGAAGCAGTGGCACACACGTTTCTTCCAAGGGCTACCGAATGTCGGGTGGCGAGCCCGCGCAAGCGATGGAATGCACTATTCTCGGCGGGTTCACCTAATCCGCTTGTGCCCCCGCCGCCGATTGCGACTGTTCCGCCGGAGGGTGCATTTTACGTCTTTGCGCATTTCTCACGCAACGCTAACACGCCGCCAACGGACGAGCGATAGAATACCGGCAGAATAATGATTGGATGTCGCGAAGACGGTATGCAGCGTCGAGGACGCAGCGGAATGATGGACGATGGAGAAAGACGAAGATGGGAACAGAGATTTTCTTGGTAGCGGTGCTTCTTTTGGCCGGATTGGCCATTTTGGACCTGATCGTGGGCGTGAGCAACGACGCGGTCAACTTCTTGAATTCTTCGATCGGCGCCAAGGCCGCGCCGCGGTTCGTGATCCTCTCGATCGCCACCTTGGGAATCCTGGCCGGGGTGACGTTCTCCAGCGGCATGATGGAGGTCGCGCGGAAGGGGATCTTCCATCCGGCCTTCTTCACGATGCCCGAGTTGATCTGGATCTTCCTGGCCGTGATGCTCACCGACGTGTTGCTGCTGGATCTGTTCAACACCTACGGGCTGCCCACTTCGACGACCGTTTCGATTGTCTTCGAGTTGCTCGGAGCGGCGGTCGCCATGGCGATGCTGAAGATCCTCCAGGCCGGCGAGGGGCTGGCGACGTTGGACGAATACATCAACACGGGCAAGGCGCTGTTGATCATCGGGGGAATTCTGCTCTCGGTTGTAGTGGCGTTCACTTGTGGCGCGTTGGCGCAGTTCATCAGCCGGTTGATTTTCACGTTCGACTATCGCCAGAGGCTGCGGCGTTACGGGGCCATTTGGGGCGGAATTGCGCTGGCCTCGATCACGTACTTCATTCTGGTTAAGGGCGCCAAGGGCGCGTCGTTCATCACGCCCGAGAGGGCTGACTGGATTGCCGCCAATTGGCTGACGATCTTCCTGGGGATCTTCGCCGTCTCGGCCGTGATCTTGCAGATCATGCTGCTTCTCGGCGGCAACATCCTCCGCCCGATCGTCTTGATCGGGACATTTGCGTTGGCGATGGCCTTCGCGGCCAACGACCTGGTCAACTTCATCGGCGTACCGATGGCCGGCTACCACGCCTATCAGGCGGCGGGCGAGACCGACGAACCGCTATTGGCGACCATGGACGCCTTGGGCAAAAAAGTGCCGGCCGAGACCCACTTTCTGCTGGCCGCCGGGGCCATCATGGGGTTGGCGCTGTGGATCTCCAGAAAAGCCCGCACGGTCACCGAAACCGAACTCAGCCTGGGACAGCAGGAGGAGGGCGTCGAACGCTTCGAGTCGGTCTTCCTTGCGCGGGTCGTGGTGCGCATGGTGCGGAGCATGCTGGAGACGGCCCAGAAGGTCATTCCGCGACCCGTCCGCGAGGCCGCCGCACGGCGCCTGGACACCACACGGTACGAGTCGTCGCTCGACGGCGACCAACGCCCCTCGTTCGATATGTTGCGTGCGGGCGTGAACCTGATGGTGGCCAGCGCCGTGATCTCCTACGCCACGTCGTTCAAGCTGCCCCTGTCGACTACCTACGTCACGTTCATGGTGGCCATGGGGACCTCGTTCGCCGACCAGGCCTGGGGACGCGAAAGCGCCGTCTATCGGGTGACCGGCGTGATGATCGTCATCGGCGGCTGGTTCATGACGGCGATCACCGCCTTCACGGTCGCCTATCTCTTCGTGGTGGCCATGTTCTACGGCAAGGGCTTCGGTCTGGCGGGACTGCTAATCTTCGGCGGCTTCACCATCTGGACCAACCGCCGCAAGCACCAGCAGCGGGCCGCGTCGGCAAGGATGGACAAGATCTTCAACCTCAAGAAGGTCACCAGCATTCCCGACACCGTCTCGACGACCTTCGAGCACACCGGCTATCTGGTCCGCGAGATCCGCGAGTCGCTCGACGCCACCCTCGACGCGCTGTTCCGCCAGAACGAATACCTGCTGAGAGTGGAGCGAAACCGAACCGACAAGATCCAACGCTGGGCCAACATCATCGTGGCCAACATCTTCAAGGCGATGCGGCTGTTGCAGCGGCAGGACGGCGAGTTGTCCTACAAGTACGGCCAGACCATTCGCCGGCTGCAAAAACTGGCCGACGGACACCGCGACATCGTGATGCGCGCCTGGATGCACGTGAGCAACCACCACAAGGGACTGATCGACGTGCAGGTCGAGGAGCTCGGGCAAATCAAACAGATCCTGCTCGACGTGTTGTTGGAGGTGGAATCGACGTTCAGCGGCCAGCGTCCGGTCGACGTGGCCGGCGTCGCCGAAAAGGACCGCACATTGCGGGAACAGGGCGAGCGGATCCATCAGGGGCAAGCCGAGCGGATCCGAAGCGGCGAGTCGAAGACCCGGCTGAGTATTCTGTTCTACGCCATCGTAGGCAACTCGACGATGCTCAGCCGGCAGGGTGTGCGGCTGATGGAGATCTTTGCCGAATCGTTCGGCACGGGAGAGACGCCCGTCGCGTCTGATCCGCATTAACGTTGGCTACCTTGTCACCCGCGCCACTGCGTATTGGATACACGTGAACCTCCCATGGCGGTTCGAACAACGGCACCTGCGACTCGTCCAGGATGCATGAACGCATGAATGGCACTCCCAGCACATCGCCCGTCCCGTGGCCCGTACGGTTGCTTGTGTTCTTTTGCGCCGTGTACGCCTTTCTGGTGGCCATCAGCCTGTTTGGATCGGGGATGAAGCTGCTGGGGGAGGAAACGGCCAAGAGCCTGTTTAGTGGGTTGCAGAACCCCTTTGCCGGCTTGGCCGTCGGTGTGCTGGCGACCGTTATGGTGCAAAGTTCATCCGTGACGACCAGCACGATCGTGGGCCTGGTGGGGTTGACGGGTGCCGGAGCGTTGCCGCTGGAGCATGCCGTTCCCATGATCATGGGGGCCAACATTGGGACTTCGATCACCAATACGCTGGTGTCTCTAGGGCACGTTACCCAAAGTTCGGCGTTTCGCCGCGCCTTTGCCGGGGCCACGGCTCACGATTTCTTCAACGTGCTGACGGTCGTCATCGTGCTGCCCTTGGAGTTGGCCACCGGGTTTCTCCGACATTCGGCCACGTGGCTCGTCGAGTGGCTCCCGCTGGGAGGTGCCGGCAGCGAGTTCAAGAGTCCGGCGAAGGCCGCCGTGAAGTGGGCCTCTAAGGGAATCAAGTCGTTCGTCGAGGGGCCCATTGGGCTGGAAGGCGGGTGGGTGTCCGCAGTGCTCTTCGCAATTGCCGTGACGCTGGTGATCGGCTCGCTGGTCCTGATCACCAAGAACATGAAGGCGCTGATGGCCGACCGGATCGAACAGTGGCTCAACCGGGCGTTGACCCGAAGCGGACTGCTCGGTTTCGTCATCGGGGTGATCGTCACGGCGCTGGTACAATCGTCGAGCATCACGACGTCGCTGCTAGTGCCGATCATCGGCTCGGGCGTGTTGAAGTTGGAGGCCGGATTTCCTATCATGATCGGTGCCAATACGGGCACCACGATCACGGCGATGCTGGCGGCCACGGTGACCGGACCGGCAGGACTCACGATCGCCGTGGTACACCTACTGTTCAATCTGCTCGGAACCGCGATCTTCTTCCCCTTCAGACCGATGCGGCGGATTCCGATCCGGCTGGCCGAGGGACTGGCGGACCTGGCAGTGCGAAACCGGCTTTGGGTACTCGCCTACATCGTCGGCGTGTTCGTGGTGCTGCCGGTGCTGGGTATCTTGATCTGGAGACAATAGGCCAAAGAAAGGGTGTGCGCGATGTTCGATTGGTTTCTCGGCAGTCCCGGCACGGGCGGCGCAGGGTTGGAGAAGATGCGGGCCGAGTTCGGCCAGATGCTCGACGCGGGCCGCGACATCTTTACTACCGCCGCCAACGCCCTGCTGGGCGGCACCGACCTGGAGGTGATTCGCGACGGTCTGTTCGAGGCAGACCGCCGCATCAACCGCGCCGAACAGCAGATCCGCCGCGAGATCATCGTCCACGTTTCGGTCCACGGCACGACCGAGTTTCCCTCCTGCCTGGTCCTGATGAGCGTGATCAAGGACGCCGAACGCATCGGCGACTACGCCAAGAACATCTTCGAGTTGGCCGAAGTCGTTCCTCGGCCTCCCGAGGGCGAACACCGCGAGCAACTCGTCGCGCTCAAGGACCGTGTCGTCGAGTTGATGTCGGCATGCCGGGAAGTATTCGATGCCAGCTTGAAGGACCGCGCCCGGGAGCTGATTCGGGAGGCCCACGAAATCCAAACGCTTTGCGAGAGCCAGGTTCGCCGGATACTCTCTGCGGAACCACCGGTGGAACTATCGGCGACCTACGTGCTGGCCTACCGCTACTTCAAGCGGATCAGCGGCCATACTTCCAACATCGTCTCCAGCGTGGTCGAACCGGTGGATAAGCTGGACTTCCCACCCAAGCCCGATCAGGAAGAGGGCGGCACGGCAGATTGACGTTGCGTTGCCGGCACGGCAACTTCGGGGATATTGAGTCCCTCTGGGATGCGCTTGTGTCGTCTCGTCGCTGGCCGGACGGGTTGGATCGCATTTCTCACGAGCCGCAGCCGAATTCGCCAGAATTCGGCCTCTTCCCCGATGCGATCCAAAGTCTGGCGACTTCGGCTACAAGACACTCTGTCAGCCATGTCCTTGCCTGGTGAGAAACGTCTTATGACGCCTGGCCGCCGAGTGCGGCCCCTTGCTGAGCAACGGTCGCTCGGCTATCCTGGCAAAATGGGGTAGATTGCTCGCAAGCTCCCGTAGATGACTAAGACGCCACCGGTTCAGAAGAGACGCGACATGAAGCTTGGCGGTCAACTTCCCTGTCCATCCTCCCCAAAAAGACCGATGGGCAATCGCCGCTTCGTGGCGTGCCTGCTGGGCGTACTAGCGGCCGTTGTGGCGATGTTCGTTTTCGCGCCGCCGCCGGCGTCACGCGCTGAGAAGGCGGCCGTCGCTGACGGCGAAGAGACCGTCGCTAAGGTGGAGAAACCGGCTGAGAACCCCCGCGACGAGGGGGTGGACCCCGTCATCGTCAAGCTGATTCCCGACATCAAGGCGCTCGCGGGCCAGCAGCCGACCGTAATCGACCTGAGCGGCGTGTTTAGCGAGACGGAGATTGCGGCCGACGGCGACGAACTACAGATGACGCTGGAGCACAACACCCAGCCCGACGTCGTCGAGCCGATCATCGACCACGAGCGGAAGACGCTCACTTTGAATTGGGGGAAAAAGAAAAAGAAGGGCGAGATCACCATTCGCGTGACCAACGCGCGAACCGGAGAGTGCGTCGACAACAAGCTCCTGGTCGAGGTCTGGCAGCCGGACTACGGGAAACTGGTGCTTACCGTCGTCGGCGGATTGGGGATCTTCCTGCTGGGTATGAAGAACATGTCCGAGGGCATGCAGGCGGTGGCCGGGGCGGGGCTGCGGCGGATGATCGGCGCCGTGACCGATAACCGGCTGATGGCCACCGGCGTGGGCACGACGGTCACCATGCTGATCCAGTCCAGTTCGATCACCACCGTGATGGTAGTGGGATTCGTCAACAGCGGCTTCATGACCTTGGCCCAGGCCGTCGGCGTGATCATGGGCGCCAACGTCGGCACCACCATTACCGGGTGGATCCTGGCGCTGCACGTGGGAAAATACGGGCTGCCGATGGTGGGAGCCGCCGCCTTTGTCTATCTGTTCTCCAAACGCGACCGCGTGCGGTTCGTGGCCATGGCCGTAATGGGCCTGGGAATGGTCTTCTTCGGGCTGGAGTTGATGAAGAACGGATTCTCGATCGTCAAAGACCTGCCCGACTTCCAGGCCTGGTTCAAGACTTTCAAGGCCGATTCGTATTTCGGCGTGTTGAAATGTGCCACGGTGGGTTGCCTGGTGACGCTGGTCGTGCAATCTTCCTCGGCCACGCTGGGGATCACGATCGGCTTGGCCGTGACCGGCGTGATCGAGTTGCCCACTGCCTGCGCGCTGGTGCTGGGCGAGAACGTGGGCACGACGATCACGGCCCTGTTGGCTTCGCTGGGAGCGACCGTCAACGCCCGCCGGGCGGCCTACTTTCACGCCCTGTTCAACATCGCGGGCGTGGCCTGGGTGACGGCGCTGTTCATCTACTTCTACTTCCCGCTGATCCAGTGGCTGGTCCCCATTGCTGCGCGAATCCTCCCCGGTATCGAACCGGGCACGGAAGCCACGATCGCACTGGCGCACTCGGTCTTCAACGTCACGAACTTGATTCTGTTCCTGCCGTTCGTGCGGAAGATCGCCGCGGTGTTGGAGAAGATCGGCAAAGACAAGGGGCCGCGAGAAAAACCTCACCTGACCAGCCTCGACGTCCGCATGCTGGAGACCTCGGTGATTGCCATCGAGCAATCCCGGGTGGAAGTGCTGCGGATGGGCGCCAGTTGCAGCACCCTGGCAAGCTGGATTCGGGAGACCGTTGACGCAGAGGCCCCCGACCGGCGACTGGTGCAGAAGGCGTTTCATCGCGAGGAACTGCTCGACACGATGCAGGACGAGATCGTGGCCTTCATGGCGCACCTGCTGGCCGGCAACGTTCCGCTACAGGTGACCGAGGAAGCCCGCCGTCAGTTGCGCATGGCCGACGAGTACGAATCGATTGGCGACTACTTGACGGCCATTCTCAAGTCGCACCTGAAGCTGGACCAGTCCGGTCTGCGGTTCGGCGACGACGATCGGCAAAAGCTGCTGGGGCTGCACGACATGGTGGTCGACTACGTGGAGTTGGTCAACGGCGGATGTGAACAGCGCCAGCCCGAGGTGATCACCATGGCCCACTCGCGTGGCGTCGAGATCATCCACCGCATCAAAGACCTTCGCAGCCAGTTCCTCACGAAGATGTCGGACGAAGAACTGGATCCCCAGATCGTCGTCGCCTACAACGCCCAACTCAACTGCTACCGCCGCGTCCGCGAGCACGCGTTGAACATCGCCGAGGTGCTGGCCGGAGAGAAGTAGCGGCGGTCGGGCAACTTCGCTGGCCCCGGTTTGATTGGCCCCCGGGGTGGCTACGAAGAGAATCCCGTCCGGCCCCGGTTGCATCCCGGCCAGAGTATGGTAGGCTAAGCGCTTCGTTGAGGGGGATCGGCTGCTTCTGACACGGCGACCTACCCTAGGTACGTATGTGGCGGCCAGCGCCGCCGAACCCCTATATGTCGTCATTCCGAACTACCCCGAATGGACGGCAAATCACGTTCGTTTTGTTTTCGTTGAGAAGGAGTGGCTCAGATGCCGCAGGGTACGATCAAGAAGTTGGTGACGGACAAGGGTTTTGGCTTCATCGCGGGCGATGGGGGAGATGTTTTCTTCCATCATTCGGCCTTGCAGGAGACCTCGATTGAGGCGCTGCGCGTCGGACAGGCCGTAGAGTACGAGTTGGGCCAGGGCGCCAAAGGCCCGCGAGCCGAAAACGTGCGGGCGGTCGACTGACCCCCGCCGCGCATCGAGCGCATTGCACTACCGACAACCTGTTGCCCGACGGCCGATCGCCTCGCGGTGTCGCCTGGGGCGATAACGGCCGGCCGCCGTTGGCAACGGTCCCGCCCAGTTTGCGAACCCCCTATTCTAGGGGTATTTATGCATCCACCCTGACACACTCCCGCTGGGGCATCGCGGCGAGAGTCCGGGACGAAAGGACTGCGCCTTTGATCCAGAAGCTCCTGTTGATTGCCGCAGCCGGGGGTTTGGGGGCCATCGCCCGATTCGCCCTGGGCGGGCTCGTTCAGGCGGCCACGCGGGGCGAGTTTCCCTGGGGTACGGTCACGGTAAACGTACTGGGGTGTTTTCTCTTTGGCTTGCTTTGGGCCGCCATGGAGAATCGAGTCTCGATCGCCGACGAGGCGCGGGTGATTGTCCTGGTGGGGTTCATGGGCTCGTTCACCACGTTTTCGACGTTCGCCTTCGACACGGCCCAGTTGTTGCGCGACTCGGCCTGGCTGCCGGCGATCGGCAACCTGGTGCTGCAGAACGTGGTTGGGCTGATGGCCCTGATTGGCGGAATAACGTCAGGCAGGTTGGTGTAGCCGAGGACCATTTGGCGACCTTCCGCCACCCCTTTTTGTGGAAAACCACGGAAATACATCCGTTTCTAGCGTTATCGGCGGAACTATGGGCACTGGGCGGGGTATAATGGTTAGGAACACTTCTTGGGGTTGTGCGGCGCATGGCGTCGTCGGAAGAGGCAAAGGCCGGAACTCAACGGGGCAGGTGTCGACGGGCAGACGCAGAGACCTGCGGAGAATCTACAACTGCGCGCATGGACCGTGTCGCCGGGCGACGAGTTTTGCGATCGCCGTGGCTGTTGCAGCCGGAAAGAAACAGAGGAGAACGAAATGACCCGATGGGCCCCACCAGAGAAGATGCACCCTGTTTGGCTCCTGGGCCTCGTCGCCGTGACGTGCCTGTTCGCCCAGCCTGCCGGCCTTGCCGATGAATGGCAGGCGATCGAGTTTGAGGGCAAACGTTGGGTGGCCGATGTGAATACGCACGTTGTCGCGGGCGAGTTTTACGGGCGGCAAGCGTTGAACGTACGCGGCGGGACACACGCCTACGTATTCCTCCCCGACGTCGATTTCGGCAACGGCACGATCGAGGTCGACGTGGCGGCCGGTCCGCGTGGTGTGCCCGGCGTGGGGTTTCGCGGTTCGGCCAACGGTTCCCGGGTCGATAAGGTCGCCTTTTCGCTGTTTCGTCCCGGTTCGCAGGCCCCCGAGGGCGCCGTCGGGCAAGTGGTGATCACGCCGCGCGACGGCACGATGTTTCTACTGCGAACCGATCGCGACGTGGAATCGCCACGGTGGTTCCGCGTGCGTCTGGACGTTCACGACGGCCGGGTCACGGTCTACGTCAACGGTGCCGTCGAGCCGGTGTTGGTGGTCGACAAGATGCTCGACGCGAACGCCCGCGGAAACCTGGGCGTTTGGGGGTTGCAGGACGTCTACTTCAGCAACTTCCGCTATACGCCGGCCGAGTTGGCGTCCGGGCGGTTGAGTGCTACGGCAGATCTGCGCTGCCGAGGTCCTGGGCGTTGCCCAATTGAGCCGCCAAGCGGGCAATGAGCTTCTCGCGCTCGATTGGTTTGCGCAAGAAGTCGCTGAAGCCGGCGTCGAGGCAGTTGCGGTGATCGCCTTCCGCGGACCGAGCCGTCAGCGCCACAATCGGCTGCGCGAAGCCGGCCGCACGAAGCCGTCGGACGGCCGTCATCCCGTCGACGACCGGCATCTGCAGGTCCATCAAGATCAGATCGAACGCGCGGCGCCGACCGTCTTGCGAGGCAGCAAGCTCGATCGCCTGCTGCCCGTTCTCGGCAACGGTCACTCGCGCCCCGGCCCGGCGGAGCATCAACGCCAACAGCGGCTGATGGTCTTCGTTGTCTTCGACCAGCAACACGTGACCATCGAGCGGACCGTCCGGCCGAGGTTCCTTCGAGGGGGTCGGCTGGGGACGGTGCCGTTTTCGGGTGGCCCTGGCGGTGCGGTCGGATGTCAATACACTGCTCATTTCAATGCCTATGGGAAAAGGGGGTTCTGGCCACGCGGGCAAACATGGTCGAAGTGAAACTCGGCCAGAACCCTCACCCCCAGTTGGTCCAAGCACCTAAGATGCAAGGAATTCGCCCCACTCACACTGGATCGAGCACAGAGGGGCCACAACTTGACCACGACCGCCGCAACCGCCACGTGGCTTTCCACGGCTTCCAACTCGTCCGGATCGACCGGAGGGATCGTGGGGATAGAACGGTCGATAGATCAGTTCGCCGAAGAGCTTTCGGCAGCCTGTTGCGACGGCGTTCTACCGCGCCAGAAACATGCCGGTTTCTCCTGCCCAAAGGCCGTCGATCTGAAGCAGTCTCTGGCCGTCGATATCGAGCGTCCGACGCAGCCCGTCCCGGTCGTGATTGAACAACGCATGCCTCATCTCTCCAACATGAGGTTACGGCGGCGTCGCGTGTTGGCAATCCCAGCGCGACCGCCGGTCGCGGCTTTATGCCCCAAATGCCATAACCCAACGTCACCCCTCACCCCCTCACCCCGTCACCCCCTCACCCCGCCCCTCACTTCAGCCGCTTGATACGCACGTTGCGATACCACACCGGACGGCCGTGGTCTTGGAAGCCGACGTGGCCTTCGCGGGCGAAGTCCTTAAGCGCCGTGGGGAACTTGTTGGGCGTGCCGTCGGGGTTCTGCTTGGGCGTCGTCCAGCGGTCGAGGTCCATGTCGATGATCCGTTGGCCGTTGAGCTCCACCACGATTTGGCTGCCGCGGCAGGTGATGCGGTAGTCGTTCCATTGGCCCGGCTCTTTGATCGGGTTCTTCGACGGGGCCAGGCAGTCGTAGATCGCCCCGGCACAGCCCCCTTTGCTCCACTCGGTGCGGCCGTAGGAGTTGCAGACTTGCACCTCAATGCCGGTGTAGACCGGATCCTTCAAATCCGGCGTACGCAGGAACACGCCGCTGTTGGCCCGTTCGGGGATCTTCCATTGCAGCTCGAGCACGAAATCGCCGTAAGTTTCCTTGGTCCAAAGATAGTCGGCGTTGTGTTCCTTGCCGTCCATCTCGCGGCGGAGCGTGAGCGTGCCGTCTTCGACGACCCAGGCGTTGTCCGGCCCGGTGATCCAGCCGGAGAGATCCTTGCCGTTGAAGAGCGAAACGAAGCCGTCGTCCGCGGCGACGGCGATCGAGGTCGACAGCAGCAGGAGCACGGCCGTAGCGGCCGTCGTTCGCAATACGTTCATCGTGTTGTTTCCCCGCGGTGAAGGGTCGTGTTGACGGGCGCATGGCGACGCACCATAACCACCGCCTATTGTACTTCGCCGGCGGCCGATCGCCAGCAAAATCGGACAGGAAGTGGGGGCCGAAGCGATCGCTCCACGAAACGTCGCCGTACCGGCGACGGCTAAACGACGTTCCCACCACTCACCGCTCACCACCCATCGTCCACTGCCCACTGCATACTGCCCACTGCATACCGCCCACTGCATACCGCCTACTGCCTACTATCTACTCCTCGTATCCGTATCGACGAATCACCTCACCCCAGTGCTGCGTGATCTGCTGGCGGGTTTCGGCGGGCAGGTCGTAGCGGTTGGTCTTGTAGTCGGCCGTTTCACAGAGGTGCTGCTGCAGGGCCGGAAGCACGTCGTCGAACCGGTCGAGCCCCAGTTGCTCGTAGACCGTTCGCATCTGTCCGATCGGATCGGCCACCAGGTCCTCGTAGCGGATCTCGCAGAACCGCTCCGGGTCGATCAACTCCCGGTCGCGCTCGAAGTCCTCGTAGACGCGATTGAACAACCCCAGGATGAAGTCTTCCAACCCGACGTACTTCGGCGTTTGCAGCCCGTGGTACTTGTACATCCGCCGCAAGGTGTTGACCATCGAAGGATAGACCACGTACGGGTTGCGGACGATATGCACGAATCGGGCGTTGGGAAAGAGTTCCAGCAGGGTCTTCACGCGGCACGTATGCGTAGGCGATTTCAGCACGATCGGCTTCGGCTCCTGCACCGTAACGCACTTGAGAAACCAGAGAAACACGCGCTTCCAGCGATTCCGCTGCCGCGGCGGAAGCCCCTGCACCTCGAGAGAGTCCAGACACTGCGGCGGCCGGTTCGAGAAGGCCCAGGTCAGGTAGAGCGACGGAAGGCCCAGGCTGCACAAGGCAAACTCATCTTCCTGGGGACGCCGCCAACCCACGCGGACGTTGTCCATCGGCCGGCGCGACGGCAGCAACATCCTCAGGCATTGCGGCAACCAGCGGCGGGTCAACAGAAAGTGGTTTGGGGCAAAACAGGCGTAGGTGTCCGGGTAGGTGAAGCGGTCGTCGAGGACCATCAACTCGTGCAACAGCGTGGTGCCGCTGCGCCAGTGGCCGACGACGAACACGGGGTCGTCGCAGATCTCGGCCCTGGCAATCTTCCGCCCCAGCAACACCCACTGCGCGAACCGCAGAAAGGAATTGAACATCCCCGTGAAGATCATGATCACAGCCATCCCCACACGGGGAAGCGAGACCGCAAGACGATTCCGCGCCAACAGCGACACCACGCCGCTGAAGCTCATCCCCGACCAAAGCCGCAGTTCCCAAAGGCGGTCTTTGGCGCCGGTGGTTTCGGTCTTGGCTTGCGTCTTCACGCCGTCGGTCATCGACCACTCCTTGCTGTGCCCTGCTTGCTGTGCCGGTCCGGCGAGTTCCCTTGGTCTGAGCATACTTCGGCCGACTCATCATACCATCGGCCGTTTCCTCGGCGATTCCCCGGGGAAAGCAGCGGCGAGAGCGGTATGGGCGGCATCGTGTGCGGGAGGGACGTCGTAGCGGCCGCTGATTCGCCACGTCGGGTGGGATATGATTAGCCGCAGGAGTGTATCGGTCTCGGCATCACAGGCGAGAGGCCGGCGGACCGTTCGCCGATCGAGTTCATCCCCGTGTCGCCGGCACATCTGGCGGCGGAGTCCCCAGCCATCGGAACCATCTGCGAGTTGGGAACGTCAAACCCGCGTCGCCACACTTCTGTATCGGAGGACCTGGTTTTCGGTGACTTCTGGAGGCTCCTGGCCATGATCGCGAGACTCTTGCCGCTGGCCGCCGCTTGGTGGGGATTGTGGGCTGTCGCCGCTGGAGCGCCCGCCTCCTGCGCCCAGCCGCCGCAACGGCCGGCGACTACCCAGCCGGATGACGATGACCAAATCAGCGCGTACGTGGAACAACTCCGCTCGCCCGACCCCCGGCAGCGCGTGGCGGCCGTGGGCCAATTGCGTCGTATGTGGGAGCGGGCAGCGCCGGCCGCCGACGGCCTGATCGATCTTCTGGACGACCCGGCCGTCTATCAGCAAGAGGAATGGGTCGATCCGGCGTATCCGTCCTACCTGAGGAGGATCGCGGTCGCCGAGGAAGCCCGCGAGTTGCTGACGTTCTTGGCCCGGCGAGACAAGACCGTCTACCAAACGTTGACGTCTGCTCTGGAGCACCGGCAGCCGGCCGTGCGGCGCAACGCGGCGATTGCGCTGGGCGACACCGAGAATCGCACCGCGGTCGACGCACTGATCGCCGTGCTCGACGACGAAGACCCGGGCGTGAGGCAGCAGGCCGCGTTGGCGTTGTTCGAGTTGCCGGAGGAACGTGCGGCGGAACCTCTCAGCCGGCTCATCTCGGACCCGGTGCCGGAGGTCCGCATCGCGGCCATCAAGGCGCTGGGCCGCCAATGGGGCCGTGTGGCGTTCGATGCGGTAAAGCAGGCGTTGGCGGACAAGGACGACGAAGTACGCTTCGCCGCCGTCGAATCACTGCCCGCCTATTCCTCCATGCGTGCGGAGTCGATCGCCGTTCGCATCGAGTTGTTGGGAGATCGGCAAGAGAGGGTCCGGCTGTCTGCCGCCGATATGCTCCGCCGTATGGACGACACGTTGGACCCGCTTCTCGAGGCCGCCCGAGACGAGAGTCTACGTTACCGCGGACACGCCGCGTACATCATCGCCGGGAAGTACGATTACGGGCCTGCCCGGCAGCGACAAGCCGAGATTCGCCGGCTGTTTCTCGACGTGCTGGCCGATCGGCGGGCGGAGGTTCGCCGCTGGGCGGCCAAGGCTCCGGGGTTGACCGGTGGGGCGGAGTTCGTCGGGCCGTTGACTGGGCTGTTGAAGGACTCCGACCGCGACGTCCGCCTGGCGGCCGTCGAGTCGCTCGGACGGCTTGGCGCCCGGTCGGTGGTGCCGGCACTGCTGCCGTTTGCCCGTCACGACGACCCACAGATGCGGCTGCTCGCCATCAATGCCCTGGGCCAACTGAAGGACGCCCGGGCCGTCGAGGCGTTGATCGCCAATCTTCACGACGACAGCCTGCAAGTCCGCCGCCAGGCAATCGGGGCGTTGGTGCAGATCAAGGACACGCGGGCCACCGAGCCGCTGATCGAGTTGCTCGCTTACGGCGGTCGGCCCGTCCGGCTCGACGCGATCGAGGCGCTGGGCCACCTCGGCGACGCCCGGGCCGTGCCGACCTTGATCGATCTGCTCGAGGACCGACAAGCCGGGTGGCAACTCGCCGAGACGGTGCTCGAGGCCCTCGGGAGACTGCAAGATCCTCGTTCCGTGGGACCCGTGTTGCGGCTGCTGATCGAGGGCAACCCCTCGTACGCAATCGCCGCGTCGCCCGGCCAGATGAGAGAACTCAGGGCGGCCGTCCACGAGGCGACCTATCGATCTCTGATGGCCCATGGCAAGGTTGCCGTGGAGCCGCTGAAAGAGGAACTGCGAAGGCGGCGGGAGAAGGCTCGCCAAAGCGGTGATCGGTACGATCAGCGATACGTGGAAACGCTGGAAGAGTTGTTGCGTCGGGTGGCTGGGGTCGAAGCACGAGGAACGGGTGCCGAGCCCCCAGAGAGTTCCAATGATGAGCCTGGGGGCTCGGTGCTCCTTCCTCGCACCTCGACCCCAGCCACCGTTCCGTAGCTGCGGACCAACGTCTGGCGACATCGGCTACGGCAGCGGATACGTCCCCCGCTGCTCGATCATCTCGCTGATCCGCCGGATGCGTTCGATCTTCGACCCCGGCATCGCGTTGTCGGCGATGCCCAGGATGAAGGCGTCGCCGGGGGCAATGATCGGAAACAACTCGTCCATCTCTTGCTCGAACTGCTCGTCGGTGAACGGCTCTTCGAGAATCACCGACGGGACGCCGCCGAAGACGATCACCCGATCGCCCCAGGCCGCCCGGGCTTCGGCCAGCGTGGTGGGGACCATCGGCCGTGTGGCAAAACACTCAGCCATGCCGAAGCCGGCCCGCTCGATGTGCGACAGGATCGCCCGGGTGTCGTTGTCGGCGTGCAACGCGAGGACCTTGCCCCGGGCGCGCATCTGCGGCGAAAGCTCTTGGTAATACGGCAGGATGTACTGCTCGAACAACGGCGGCGGCGTCATCTGGCTGGACAGATGATGCCCGTGCATCAACAGCCTGGCCGGCGAGTCGAGCATCGGTGGCCAGAGCCGCTCGCGGATGCAGTCGGTCAGCACGCCAAGCAAGTGCTCGACCTCGTTGGTGAAGTCGTTCAGATGGAAGTAACCGCGGTCGTAGCCGACCAGCGCCCGCAGCCAGTGGTGGAACGGGCAATCGCCACAGTTGACCATCGGATAGCCATCGTCGCCGACCTGCCGCTCGTACTGCTCGTACTGGTCGAAAGCCGGGGTGTAATGCGTGTTCTCGATCAGGTATTCGACAACCGGATAGTCTTCGCGGCGTTCGATCACGAACTCGACTTCGGCGTCCTGAATGCCCTGGCTTCGCAGTTCGTGCGTCGAACGGAGCCGGCTGGTGACGGTGCCCACGGGCGTGACGTATTCAACGACCGTCTCCATCGGCCCGTCGTCACGGCGGCGGACCTCCACGCCGCGCAGCTCGCTGCGATAGATGATCCCGTCGCGGGCGGCCGTGCCGCCGAAGACGTCGCGTTCGACTTCCCGCAAGCTGAGATCGCGATATTCCGCCGGCAGTGTGCCGCCGCGGCGGTTTGCTTCGTACCAGATCGCCAGCCGCGGGATCCAAGGAACCCGATCCGGCGGCCGGCCGTCGAGGATGGCCAGGATGCGTTCTCGATTGGTCATGGGCGCATTGTGGCATATCCGTTGTGCAATGCAAGTGGCGGATCGATTCCCGTAGGGTGCGTGGAGCGAGCCGATACTGCTTGGTGCGTTGCGCACGGCAGTCACTCCCGATTCACGGCCACTGTTCGCATTCGAGTGGATTGGCTCGCGCAACGCACCGGCACGTGCAGCCGTGCTCCACGCACCTTACGACCTCCCCCAGCCACCCATCGAGCGTTTGGCAGCCGCCGGCACGGCGGCTAGACGCGGGCGTACACCGCGCAGGTCACACCGCCGTGCCGGCGGCGGCTAAACGTGTTGCGCACTCGTGCCGGCGACTGCTAAACCACAAAGGTGACGCCGTCGGTTGTCTTACGCCGCGCGCGACTCGGCCCCGTAGAACTGCCGGGCGACCTCTTCGGCGTGGAAGAGCAGCCACCTGCGGCGGGTGTAGACGGCGTGGCCGGCCAAGTGCTGGGCGATGTTGCCTTCCGGCGGGCCGTAGTCGACCAACAGCGCCGTACCGGCGTCGGGAACGATTGCGCCGGCGCGGAACCGCTCCATGCGGCCGGCCTCGGAAAGCTCCTGCTGCAAGAGCCGCTTTAGCCGCGAGTCGGCCATCCACGCCCGCCAGGCGAACAGGCTGGGCATCACGTTGGTGCCGGCGATGCCCAGTTGTTGCACGTAATCGCCGTCGGCCGCCTTGAGCACGTCGTCGACCCGCGGTGGGAACGGTGCCCGATAGGCCGGCAAGCCTTCGGCCGGGCGATGGTAGATGAAGTGCAACAGCCGCGAGTATCCACCGGGCGTCCATCCGTAACGGATCGGCGTGCCGAAGGTGACCATGTCCAACGCCACGTCGGCCAGCGGGCCCGGCTCGTCGGCGAGCAACTCCCGCACGCGCCGCCAGACGGGGATGTCGACGCAGCGGAAGACCGGCCAGCGATAGTAGATCGACGCCGCCTCGAAGAATTGATCGACCGCCGTTCGCTCGCCGGCCAGCAGGCTGGTGGCCAAGGCGAAGACGTTGCCCGCGTGGCTGTGACCCCAGAGCAGGATCCGGCGGCCGGGCTCGTGCCGGTGCGAGGCCAAATCGTCGATCAGCCGCACGGCGCCGTCGGCCCGGCCGATGTGGTGGTTCTCGCTCGACCAATGAAACAGCCGTACGGGAATCGTCGGTTCGCCGTCGCCGGCCAGCGCGGTCTCAAGGCACTTGGCGTAGTCGCGGGTGTAGTTGCCCGCCTCGCCGGCCACCTTGTCGACGATCCGCTTGATCGCCGAGCGGACGGCGCGTCCGGCGGCGGGGAAGACGCGTCCCAGTTCGGCCAGCACGCCCAGGGCGTCGGTGCCGACGAACGTCCCGTGAACCAGGTAGATCGCCTCGACGCCCGCCTGGCGAAACGCGGTACCCACCCGCTGCATCCGCTGCCGGAAGTCGTCGGAGTCGATCGGCGGTGACGACGGACGGCTAACTAGATGATGCGGCGAATCCGGCGGCGTGGTGCGATAGACCTGATGTCGGAACGCCTTTGCGTCTGCCATGGTTCGCTCTGCCGGGGTCGTGTCGGACGGCCGGAGGGCGCAGCACGTCTCACCGCAGCGAGCACCGTCCCCCCGGAACGCGGCACGCAGCGACCGTGCGTGACGCGATTGGTGGCGCATTGGTTTTATCGACGGAGGATCGCACGCAGCGTGAGGATTCTCGCGGAGGGAGGCGGAAGGAGGAAGTAGGAAGGATGAGGTAGGAAGGATGAAGGATGAAGGATGAAGGATGAAGGGCTGGGGCTTGTGACTGTCGGTTGGTGGGTGTCCGTCGTGCACGATACAGCCTCCTGGGACAACAGGCCTTCTCTACGCGGAGCCAAATCCACTTCGACGCAGACACGAATTTCCCGCTAGACACCGTCGCCGGCCGCAACTGGCCCCACAACGCGTTAAACTCCTCGCCCCAGGCCGCCGAAGACAACCATACGGGATGGCTTGATTCTGCGGGGCATACTGCCTAGGATAGGGTACAGGGGTAGTCCACACGGGTGAGTGTCGATGATACGGAACCTTCACTGCCGACTCGGTTGTGCCTGCCGCTGTAGGTGTCCGGTCTAGCGCCGGGCACCGATCTCCTACCTATCCGATCTAGCGCGTTTCCCCGTACTTCCCCGAGGTCCCCACCTCGGACTCGGTTCTTCTGCGTTGTGCGACTGGAGCCAGCGGCCATGGCCACCGACATCCGACTCAAAGAAAACCTGCCCGATCTGACCGATCGGATCGTATCGACCTATTTCGAACTGGGCACGATCAACCACCTCGGCCACTGCCCGCTGCCGAACTACGAGACGGTGATCGAGGTGACCGAGCACCTCAAGGAGATCATCTATCCCGGCTATCGACGTCGGGTGGGGCTCCATGCGGCCAACGTGGCCTATCACGTGGGCGACTTGATCGATCGGCTGCACGACAAGCTGACCACGCAGATCGCCCGTTCGCTCTGCCACGCCGCCGGCAAGGACATGCACTGCAACCCCGAACAACGCGAGCACTTCGAGGGGCTTGGCCAGGCCAAGGCCGTGGCATTTCTGGAGCAACTGCCCGAGCTGCGACAGACGTTGGCAATGGACGTCGAAGCGGCCCAGGCCGGCGATCCGGCCTGCAAGTCGCTCGACGAAGTGATCTTCTGCTATCCGGGCTTAGAAGCGGTGACCGTCTATCGGCTGGCCCATCTGCTGCACGAGTTGGGCGTGCCGCTGATGCCGCGGATGATGACCGAATGGGCCCACGGCCGCACCGGCATCGACATCCATCCCGGGGCCACGATTGGCAACCACTTCTTCATCGATCACGGTACCGGCGTGGTGATCGGCGAGACGACCGAAATCGGCGATTGGGTGAAGCTCTATCAGGGCGTGACGCTCGGTGCGTTGAGTTTCCCCACCGACGACGAAGGCAAGCTGGTCCGCGACACCAAACGACACCCGACGATCGAAGACCGAGTGGTGATCTACGCCAACGCCACCGTCCTCGGCGGCGAAACGGTGATCGGCCGCGACGCCGTGATCGGCTCGAGTGTCTGGATCACCCGCTCGATTGAGCCTGAGACCACGGTCATGTTGGAGAAGCCCCAACTCCGCATGCGCGGCGCCCACACCGATCCTGCCACCACGACCGCATAAAGCCGCGACCAGTGGTCGCGCCCGAAGCGTTAGAAAGTGGGGCAAGCATCCTACTTGCCTGTCGCTGACTTGCCTGTCGCTGAGAAGTCGAGTAGTATCCCGATGTTCAGCCAGAGTTCGCTTCAATCGCAAGCTGGAAGCTTACGCCACCAAAACCGCCCCACACGCCCATGCCCCAATCCGTCGTCGACGTCCTGCAAGACTGTTCGCTGTTTGCCGAAGTGCCCGAACGCGCCTTCCAGCGGCTGGCCGTCATGGCCCGCATCTGCCGCTTCCGCAAGGGCGAAACGATCTTTCGCGACGGCCAGCCGTGCCCCGGGGCGTACGTCGTCGGCAGCGGGTTGGTGCGGGTCTACAAGACGGCGCCCGGCGGGAAGGAACACGTGCTGCACCTGGTCGGGCCCGGCAACACGTTCGCCGAGGTGGCCGCCATCGGCCGCTTTCGTTGTCCGGCCACGGCCGAAGCCGTGGCCGACACCACCTGTGCCTTGCTGCCGGCCGATCTGCTCCAAAAAGCCCTGGAAGAAGACCACGAACTCTGCTTGGGCATGATGACCGGGCTGTCGCGTTGGGTGCGGCATCTGTTGCGGCTGATCGAAGACGTCGTGCTTCGCGACGCGGCCGGACGACTGGCCCGTTTCCTGCTGGAAACGAGGCCCGAGCCCAACGCCGACGGGGCGATCGCCCTGCCGGGCTTGAAACGGCACGTCGCCAGCCACCTGAACCTCACCAGCGAGACCTTCTCCCGCGTGTTGCGCCGCTTCGTCGAAGGCGGCCTGGTGACCGAGCTTGCCGGCAGCCGCGTTCGTGTGCTCGAACCGGAGAAGCTCGATCAGGTTGCCCGCGGGCTGTTTCCCCGCGCGTGAGTCGTTGCGGCCGGCCGGCCGTTGCAGGGCCGAAGCGCCGTGTTTGGGCTCCGGGCGTGTCGCCGGCCGTCCCTCATTGGTACAATGCGGGCGTGTCGAATGCAGCGTGAATGGGGCGCCTCTTCGATCGGCCAACCGGAGTTGCACGATGAGACGTTGTGTAGGGAGAGCGTGTTGGGCGTGTTTGGTTTGGGCGCTGTCATCCTTGGGCGTGCAAGCCGCGGAGAAAGCGAGCTACGAGTTGGCCTTCTCGACGTATCTCGGCGGCGCGCGTTGGGAACACGCCCGCGACGTCTGCACCGACCGCGACGGCAACGTCTACGTCGTAGGCGGCACGAGTTCGCGAGACTTTCCGACCACGCCCGGGGCCTTCGGCCGCACGTTCCATATCGGCGGTAAGCAGATTGGCCAGGCCGGGCTGTGCGACGCCTTCGTGACGAAGTTCTCGCCCGAAGGCAAGCTGCTCTGGTCCACGTTACTGGGCGGACCAAACTACGACCGAGCCTACGCCGTCGAGGTCGATCCCCAGGGCGACCCGGTCGTGGCCGGCCGCGCCGGGCCGGGCTTTCCGGTCACCGAAGGCGCCTTCCAAACCGAATACGGCGGCAGCCACTACAACGGCTTCTACGGATCGCAAAACGGCTTCGTGGCCAAGCTAAGCCCAAACGGCGACAAACTGATCTGGGCCAGCTACGTGGGCGTGGGCGAGTTGTGCCGCGACGTCGCCGTCGACCACGACGGCGATATCTACCTGCCCTTGGGCTTCAATACGAGATCGGCAGACGCGCCACGGCCAAAGTGGCTCGCCCGCAGTCTGGCCGGCGCCTTTCAGAAAGAGCCCGCCGGAGGGCTCGATTGCGGCGCGGTGAAGATTGCGGGCGACGGATCGGCCGCAATCTGGGCGACTTGGCTGGGCGGCTCCGGCCGAGACACGCAGGAGGCGTCGATCCGCGTCGACGCGAAGAAACGGGTGGCCGTTCTGCTGAATACGCAGTCGACGGACATGCCGACCACCCAAGGCGCGCTCTCGCAAAGGCACCACGGCGGCGGCGACGGCTACGTCGCCATGCTCGAGGCGGACGGCTCCGCTTTGGTTTACGGCACGTACGTCGGCGGCCGCGGCGAAGACTGGGCCATCAGCACGCACAATCTGGCCGTCGATGCCGAAAGCAACGCGTACCTCGCGGTCTGCACGGCATCGCCGGACTTTCCCACCACGCCGGGCGCACTGCGCCGCAGGATGGCCGGACAAAACGACGTCGCCATCGTCAAGCTTTCGCCGACCGGGGCCCTACTGAAGAGCACCTTCATCGGCGGCAGCGGTCAAGACGGTGCCGACGGCATTGAGGTCGACACGGCGGGAAACGTCTTCTGCGCCGGCGTGACGCGATCGCCCGACTTCCCGGTCACCTCCGACGCGTTCCAGGCGTCACACGGCGGTGATCGCGACGCCGTAGTGGTCCTTTTGTCGGCCGACTTCAGCCGCCTGCTCTTTGCGACGTTCATGGGCGGACCGGCCTTCGACACCGGCCGCGCGGCGTGTCTCGGCCCCCAAGGCGACTTGATCCTCACCGGCGCCGCCAACGGCCCCGGCTGGCCCGTCAAACGTGCTTTCCAAACAGAGTTTGCCGGCACCAACGACGGCCGCTGGGGCAACGGTGACTGTATCGTGGCCCGATTCAGACGGGCCTCGTTCCGGCCGACCTCGTCCAGAAAGCCCCCCCACGATCAATCGACCGGCGCCAACTCCGCCCGACGCTGACGATACTCGCGCAGGCTTTCGAGATACGCCAGATGTACGCGGCGGTAGGTTCGTTGGGCGGTCAATAGCGTGATGTAGTCGGCCTCTTGTTTCGGGTAGCCGGCGCGGGCCAGCTCGAGGGTGGCTTTGGCGGCGGGCAGGATTTCGGCGGCGTACTGGCGCACTCGGCTCTCGGCGTCTTGATAGCGGCGCAGCGTGGTGGCCAGGCGGTCCTGCAACGCTAGTTCGATCCGCTGGACCTCCGCCTCGGCGGCGATCCATTCGCTGCGGGCCTTGCAGATGTTGCCCTGGTTGCGGTTGAAGATCGGCAGCGGCACGCCCAGTTGTACGTCGGCCACGGTGCCGTCGGCCAGGTCGTGATGGCGAACGCCGGCCGCTATGTCGACGTTGGGTACCCGCCGGGCCTTCTGCCGGGCCAACTCGCATCGGGCCCGTTGTGCGCCGGCACAGGCGGCGGCCAACTCGGGGCTCTCGGCGAGCAAACGCTGTAGGGCCACGTCCCAAGTTGGCGGCGGCACGTCGGCGTTGGGCAACGTGCCTGTGAGCAGATCGCCGGAAAGCGTTGCCGGTTGCATGTCGGGCGTGGCCAGCAACGCGGCGAGCTGACGCCAGGCGGCCTGATGGCGATGTCGGGCGTCGGACAGGGCCAGCATGGCCGAGTCGGCTTCGATCCTCGCTTGCAGCACGTCGACGCGGAAGATATCGAGCTGTGCCCGCAACGCCTCGGCCGTACGGAGCGTCTGTTGGCCGATCTCCACGAGTTGCTCGTTGAAATCGACCAGGTGTTGGGCGACCAGGACTTCGTACCAGGCGGCGCGAACGCCGTCCAACAGCCGCTCGCGCTGGGCCAGATAGGCGTGCTCGGCCCGTTGAATGTCCCATCCGGCCACCAAGCGATCCAAGCCGCGCTTGCCCGCGGTGACGATCTCTTGCTCGACAAACAGCCCGTGCTGCCCGTTCGATCCGGCCTCGCCGATTTCGTGGCCCTGATAGCCGATGCGTGGATTCGGATAGAGCCCCGCCTGGAGTCGCGCCCCCCGGGCGGCCTCAATGCGCGCGGCGGCTTGTACGAGCGTGGGATTTCGCGACAACGCGAGTCGTTCGGCCTCGTCCAACGTGAGGATCGAGGGACTCAACGCGGCGGCGCGTGCGGCCGTCGAAACCGTGTCGGGGATCGGCGCCGGTGCGACGCGCGGCTCCGTCGAAAACGTCTGTAACGTAGCCAGCCTCGCGCGAGGCGGCTCCCGTCGATCGCCGACTGCCGAAAAGACCGGTGAGGGCGTTGTCGGACGTGGCTCGGCCGCAGCAGCCGGACCGGTGTCCGACGGCGCGTCGCAAGGCACCGGCGCCACCGGGCCCGTCTTGCGGATCCAGCGAACGCCGGAGTCACCGTCCGAGGCGTCTGAATTTGAGTTCGGCGGCGGCGGAAGCCGGCCAGCCAACGCCGGGGCTGCCAAAACGGCGGCTGCCACGAGGCAGACGGCACAAAGCGTGTTCCGATCGGCTTGCATTACAGGTCATCCCCCGTCATCCCGCTCCTCGGAGGGGTGCCGACACTCATTCACGGCGCAGCGGCATCGCTACGTACGAGCACTCCTCTAAGGATATGTCGGAATGTCAGGCTGAAGAGATTGAGTAGATTATTCGGATAGTTTTGATTGTGCAGGCAGAATGTCGTCATGGGGGGGCAATGGCCCACCTGTATTTACGTTGGTCACTCTGGTTCCCAAACTCCAGTTTGGGGACCCCTTGGCCACTGATGCGTTCCCAAACTGGAGTTTGGGAACGAAGTTGAATCAACGACGTAACGCTCTGAGAACGAGTTGACCGTTGCCTCACGAGACCCTCACGACCGGGGCTTGTGGGGTGGGTGCGTCAGACGCTAGACTTAGCGGGTTCGCCTCGGGCGGTTTCACGTGCCGCCCATTGCGGTGATGGAACGCGCCCGAAGCCCCAAAAATCTCCTCTCGGCGAAACGCTCTTCCGCCGTGAATCGTCCTAATATACGACAGATGAACCGAGCCCGAGCAACCCACAGTCCTGCCGAGGTGGACGAAAAACACCTCGCTGCGAGGCTCGAAGAGGTGTTTTCGCGCCATCAGGACGAGTTGCTCGGCACGTTGTATTGCCTGTTGGGAAACGCCGAGGACGCCCGAGACTCGTTGCAGGAGACGTTCGTCAAGTGTTGGCAACATCGCAGTAGCCTGCCGGAGATCGAGAACCTGCGGGCGTGGGTTTTTCGGATTGCGATCAACGCCGGCCGCGACGCGCGCAAGACCGCCTGGCGACGCCGCCGCCGGCCGCTGGACAACGCCGACGCGACGCTGGCCGCCACCGGCGACAACCCGGTGGCCGACGCCTCGCGGCACGAGCAGTTGGCGCTGGTTCGCCAGGCCGTACAGCAGCTTCGCCAAGAAGAACAAGAGGTGTTTCTGCTGCGCCAAAACGGCCAGATGACCTACGAACAGATCGCCGAGAGTCTCGACATCCCCGTCGGCACCGTGAAGACCCGCATGCGCCTAGCTCTAACCAAACTCCGCACCGCACTAGCCACCGACTAAGAACCCCCAACTCCCAACTCCCAACTCACCACGAACCCCTTTCCGTTGCCATGTCCATCGATTCCGAAACCCGCCAGCGATTGCTGGAACTCGTCTACGATCTGCTGCCGGGGGCAGATGCGGGCGAGTTGCGCGAGCGGATCGACGGTGACGAGGAGTTGGCCGAGGCCTATGCGGAGGCCGAACAGACGGCCGGGCTGTTTTCCGAGGCGGTCAAGCTGCGGCAGCCGCCGATTACTCTGACGCGTCCCCGGCCGGTCGGCAAGAGGGCCGTGCCGGCCGATACGCCTGAGGCTGCCGCGAGGATTGAGCCGGCGCAGACCTCGCCGTGGGCCAAGGCGGCCAATTGGGTGGTGGGATTGGCGGCGGGCGTGCTGCTGGCCTTGTCGCTGGGCGGCTATTGGTACGACCGCCGCGAGCGCACGAAGATCGCCGCCCGGCCCGTACGCTTGCAGGTGACCGGCCCCGCCAATCTACACGCGGGCGTTCCGGCCGAATACGTCATCAACACCACCACAATCGACGGCGATCCGCTGCCGGCGAGGATCAAGTACGCCGTCTGTTCGCCGGAGGAGGCCACCGAGCCGAAGTGGCACAACAACACGACCGACGAGCACGGCCGCTTCCGGATCCACGTTCCCGGCGATAGCGTATTCGCCTCACACGCCGTGTTGAAGGTCGTGGCGGAGCATACCGACGAGGCCGACGAAGCCGAGGCGATCGAGACGCGGTTGCCGGTCGATGCCTCACGCTACGTCACGCATCTGGCCCTGGACAAACCGCTTTATCGGGCAGACGAACCGGGCGAGACGGTCTACTACCGCTCGCTGACGCTCTCTCGCTTCGGCTCGATCGCCCAGGAGCCGACGCCGATCCGTTTCGAGATCCTCGACCCCGGCGGGGCCGTGGTGCCCGATTCGGCGGTCGAGGGCACGACGAACCGGGGTGTCGGCTGCGGGGCCTTTGCCGTCCCGCCGGGGCTGCCCGGCGGCGAGTACACACTGCTGGCCCGCAGCCGCGACGGGTCTTTTCCCGAGCGGCGGCGAGAGTTCGCGATCCGCCATTACCGGCTGCCGCGATTGAAGAAGGAGTTGGAGTTCGACCGCGACAGCTACGCCCCGGGCGCCACCGTGATCGCCGACTTCGTGGCCCATCGGGCCGCAGGTCCCCCGGCAGCCGATGCCCAACTGCAAATCACCGCCGTCGTCGACGGCGAGACGATCCACAGCGAACAGAAGCAGGCCGACGCCACCGGCTCCTGCCAGATCGAGTTCGCGTTGCCGGAGAAGATCGACCGCGGCGACGGATTTCTGCACGTCACGGCCGACGACGGCGGCAACCGCGAACCCACCATCAAGACGATCCCCATCAACCTCGGCAAGGTCACGGTGGAGTTCTTTCCCGAGGGCGGCCAATTGGCCGGCGGATTGGAGAACCGCGTTTACTTCGTCGCCCGAGATCCGCTGGGCGAGCCGGTCGATATTCGCGGTACGGTGATCGACGGCAACGGGGCCGTGGCCCAAGGCACCGCCTCGAAGGCCGTGGCGACGGTCCACGACGGCATGGGATCGTTCACCTTCGAGCCAAACGTTACGCATCACTACAGGCTGCAGATTACCAGCCCACCCGGCGTAGACGACCAGCCGCTGCCGGAGGTCTCGCCGCTGCAAGTGGCGCTGAACGCGGGGCCCGGCGTATTCGAGGCGGGCGAGCCGCTGGCCTTCGAGTTGCGTGCTGCCAAGCCGCGGATTCCGCTGGTCGTTTCGGCCTGGTGCCGGGGGGTTCAGGTCGGCCAGCAAACGGTCGTCACGTCGGCCGATCCGGCCACGTTTCCGGTCTCCATACCGCTGGACGAGGAGAACGTTGGTGACGTCGGCGGCGTGATCCGGCTGACCGTACACGACTTCAACTTTGACCCGCCGCGGCCGATCGCCGAGCGGTTGGTCTATCGCCGCCCCAGCCGTGGGTTGGTGGTGGAGGCCGGCGGACAGAGCGAACACCACGCGCCGGGCGATCGAGTGAAGTTGTCGGTTCGCGTGACCGATGAGACCGGCGAGGCCGTGCCGGCGGCCCTAGGCGTGGCGGTGGTCGACGACAGGCTGCTGAGCCTGGCCGACGACGACACGGCCGGGCTTCAAACGCACGTGCTGCTGAGCACCGAGATTGAGGATCCCGAGGATCTCGAAGAGGCCGATTTCTATCTCTCCGACGATCCCGAGGCCCCCGCCGCGTTGGACCTGCTGTTGGCCACGCGGGGCTGGAGGCGATTCGTCGAGAAGACGCTCGACGAATTGTCGGAGGCAGAGCACGACGTCGACGCGCTGGCCCAACTGGCGGCCCTCGGCAGTCCCGCCTGCCCGCCGGCGATGTTCGACAACATGGCCGAGGTGCGCAAGAAGTACGAGACCAGTGTCGCCGAATACGAGGCCGGACACACCAAGACGCTCACGGCCGTAACCACGCTGAGCTTCCTCGGCGGCTTGGCTTTGATGCTGCTGGTGGCGATGCTCGGACTCTTGCGCGTGGTTACCGGGATCCACCTCTGGGTGCCTGCGTTGGGTGTAACCGGCTGCTGCGCGGCGATCGGCTACTTCCTGATGACGCCGATCGGGTTGATTCCCGAGTCGGAGTTGGCCGTAGCCTTTGCCGAGTTCAGCATCGAACCGCCCGAGGACGAGGAAGACGGCAAGGCCAAACGCGACGATACGTTCGACGGCGAAACAAAAGCCGAAGCGTTTAAGCGGGAGGAGGAAGAGGGCGTCAAGGATACCGATGAAGCGGCGGATCCCACTGCACCGGCAGAACCGGCCCCCGCCGCGCCGGAGCCCGCTGATCCGGCGCCGGCCGACGCCCCGATGCCCGCCCTGCCGGCAAGCGGCCCGGCGGCCGCCGGAGAGGCGCACGACGGCCAATTCAAAGAAGCGCTTCGGGACAAGCGAGGTCGGGCGCTATACTTGGACGATATGGAAGCGGGCTGGGAGATGGCTCGGCGCCGCAAAGCGGCCGAACTCCGCCGGGCGGCCGCCGGGCCGGGGCGCCCGCGACCGGACGCGGCGAAGAAGCTGCAAGCGAAACTCGGCGGCGCGCTCGGCAAGGACGTGTTTACCGTCCGCGAGTACCGCCACGTCCGCAGCGGCGAGACGTTTGGCGTGCGGTACGACTTCAAGGAAACGCTCTTCTGGCATCCGCTGCTGATCGCCGACGCCGACGGATTCGCCGAGGTCTCGTTCGATCTGTCCGATTCGACCACCATGTTCCGGCTGCTGGCCGACGCCCATCACGGCGGACGGATCGGTTCCGGGCAGTCGGAGGTCGTCTCGAAGTTGCCGTTTAGCCTCGAGCCCCGCTTGCCGCTGGAAGTGACCGCCGGCGACCGGATCGACGTGCCGCTGGCGGTGGTCAACGATACGCGGTCGGAGTTGGCGGTCGCCGTGTCGATCGACCACGGCGAGGCGGTTACGCTTCAAGACGATGCAAAGCGCGACCTTGCGCTGGCTCCCGAAGAGCGTCACCGAGAGTATTTCGCACTCGATGTGACCGGCCGGAAGGGCGATTGCCCGCTCGCGTTTAGCGGTGAGGCAGACGGGGCGTTCGGCACGCTCGGCGATCAGATCGTGCGCAAGCTGAAGGTCGTGCCGCCCGGCTTCCCCAAGAGTCTCTCGTACAGCGGCCGGATCGACGGCACGCGGGAAGTGGTTGTCGATTTGAGCGAGCCCTGGGTGCCCGGCACGTTGGAGGTCACCGTTGACGCCTTCCCGTCGGCGCTGGCCGATCTGCAACAGGGTGTCGAGGGCATCCTCCGCGAGCCGTGCGGTTGTTTCGAGCAGGCCTCGACGTCGAACTATCCCAACGTCCTCTCGCTGCAATACATACAAGAGCAGGAGATGGACGCCCCGGCCGCGGCCCGACGTGCGCGGGCGTTGTTGAAGAAGGGCTACGGCCGGCTCACCGGCTACGAATGCCAGGCCGACGGCCGCCCCGGCGGCTACGAGTGGTTCGGGGCCAACCCGCCCCACGAGGCCCTGACCGCCTACGGCCTGATGCAGTTTCGCGACATGGCCGAGGTCTACGAGGTCGACGCGAAGATGGTCGATCGCACGGCCGAGTGGCTGATGGCCCGCAGCAACGACGAAGGCGGCTTCGAGCGCAGCGAAAAGGCCGTCGACAGCTTCGGCCGGGCCACGCCGGAGATTACCGACGCCTATATCACGTGGGCCCTTTCGGAGTCGGGCCAAGAAGGGATCAAGAAGCAGATCGCCCGCGTGGGGGAATTGGGACAAGCGTCGGACGATCCCTATCTGGTGGCGCTGGCCGCCGCCGCTACGATCAATGCAAGTAAGCAGTTGGAAGACGAAGGGGAATCGAACGAAGAGGCCGAGAAACTCGCCGAGAAACTCGCCGAACGAAGTAAAGAGTTCTGCAAGAAACTGGCCGACGCCCAGGCCGACGACGGACACTTGCAAGGCACCGACGGCTCGATCACCCGTAGCGGCGGACAGGCCTTGAAGGTCGAGACCACCGCCCTGGCTGCGTTGGCCTGGCTGAAGCAGCCGGAGTTCACCGAGCAGGCCAATCGGGCGATCGAGTGGCTGGTGGCCAACCGCCAAGGCTCCGGCGGTTTCGGTTCCACCCAGGCCACCATCCTGGCCCTGAAGGCGCTGGTCGAACACTCCAAGGCCAACCGCAAAACGCTCGCCGCGGGCAAGCTGGTCATCAAACGTGACGACCTCTCGATCGTCGAATTCGCCTTCGAGGCCGACAGGCGGGAGACGATCGAAGTCGACGGGCTGGAAGCCGACCTGCAACCCGGCGAGAACAAACTCTCGATCAGTCTCACGGGCGAAAACCAGATGCCCTATGCGTTGGACGTCCGCTATCGCTCGGAGAAACCGGACGACGACGAGAACTGCCCGCTGTCTCTGTCGACGAAGCTACAGCAGCCGCAGGTCACCTCCGGCGAGACGGTGGGGCTACTGGCCGAGTTGGGCAACACCGACGACGCCGAAGGCCAGCCGATGACCGTCGCCATTCTCGGCCTGCCCGCCGGGCTCGAAGTCCGCACCGAACAGCTCGACGAATTGAAGCAGGCCGGCGCGTTCGACTACTACGAGACCCGGGCGCGGGAGGTGATTTGCTACTGGCGCTCGCTGGCCCCGGGCCGGAAGATCGAAATCAAGCTCGATCTGATCGCCGCCGTGCCGGGCAAGTACACCGGCCCCGCCTCGCGGACGTATCTCTACTACACGTCCGAGCAGAAGCGCTGGGCCGATCCGCTCTCGATCGAGATCACCCGCCCCTAAGGGTACGATCGGCGGTGGCTGTTTTGTGCGGGGAGACTCCGATCCGAACGTGACTTTCTTCCGTCGATCGGGTATGTTACGGGGAATAGGTTGAGGGTGGCTGGGGCAAAGCGCAGCGGTGCCCCAGTACATCACGCCCACACGCCGTACCAAGAGAAGATCCAACAAGGGAGATTCCCATGAAACGACGAACGTTCCTCCAAACCATGAGCACCGCGGCCGCCGGCACCACGCTCGGCGCAACGTCGGCCGTACGCGGCGAAGACGAGGCTCCCGGTGGCATGCCGCGGCGGGAAGTCGGGCGGACCGGGATGAAGGCCTCGATCATCACGTTCCCCGGGTTGTCGTTGGCCCGCAACGAGCAGGAAGCAGGCACCGCGAAGCTACACGACGCCTTGAAGCGCGGCGTGAACTACTTCGACGTGGCTCCGGCCTACGGCGACGCCGAAATCAAGATGGGCATCGGGCTTCAGGGCGTCGACCGCGACGATTACCTGCTGGCCTGCAAGACCAAGATGCGCGACAAAGAGGGCGCCAGCGAAGAGCTCGAACGATCGCTCGAAAGGCTGAAGACCGACCACTTCGACGTCTATCAACTCCACTGCCTGCAGAAGCCCGAAGAGGTCGACGAGGCGTTGGCCCCCGGCGGGGCGATGGAGACGATCCTCGCGGCCAAAAAGGAAGGCAAGGTCCGCCACATCGGCTTCTCCGCCCATACGACCAAGGCGGCCCTGGCGGCGATGAAGGCGTTCCGCTTCGACACGGTGATGTTCCCGATCACCTTCGTCGAGTATTTCTTGATGGGCTTCGGCAAGCCGGTCGTCGAACTGGCCGCCAAACAGGGGGCCGCCGTGTTGGCCATGAAGATGCTCTGCCGCGGCGGTTGGCCCCAGGGCATGGAGCGGAAGCGCAAGTGGTGGTATCGCTGCGTCGAAGACAAGGAAGAGATCGATCTGGCCGTCCGCTTCTCCCTCTCGCAGCCGGCCGTGGTCACCGGCATCTGCCCCTCGTTCTTCGACCTGTTCGACAAATCGATCGAGGCCGGCACGGCGTATCGACCGATCACCGAAGAGCAGACCGCCCACCTACGCAAAGTCGCCGAAGGCTGCGAGTCACTCTTCCGCAGCCGGCAACAGGTGGCCAGCGCGCTGCCGATTTATCCCGAGGGGCCGCATGAGTGCGGGTATGTGTGAGCGAGTTGCGTCGGACATCCGTACCTGAATTCGCAAGAATTCAGAGAATCCCGTCGTTCGAAACGTCGCCTGTACTTCTCAGATGGGTGGCTGGGGTCGGAATGCGAGGAACGAGCGTTCCGCCCCCAGAACACCAGCCCTGGGGGCTCGGTGCTCGTCCCTCGCACGTCGACCCCAGCCACCCGTTGAAGGACTCGTGCCTATCCCTCCACTGCTGCGAGAATGATCTTCCAGTCTTTGAAGTGCACCACCAAGTCGTGATCTCCGCCGAAGATCTCGTGGCCTCTCGTGCCCTTGATATCGCTGTACGCAAGCTCGAAATCGGTATGCTCTGAGATCCGCAAACCGATCCCGATGAGTTGCAATACGTCCGGGACATGTTCAGCCGATCGAACCTTCGCGCAGAGCTCTGCATCGTCTTTGATCCAAGTCCTGAGCGGTTCAAACAGCGCTTCTCGCACAGGGATCTCGATTTCGGGCCAGCGCCGTTCGATCTCGCGGAAGAGTGCGTGCGTCGATTCCCTTGGTGCAGAATCGTCTCCAACCGCGATGATGCCAATCTCCCGTTGAAGAGGGGCGAAGAGAACACGTCCGTGCCATATCTTTGGCAAAGGTATCTCTTCTCGCTCGTATGCACTCCCGGGGAGTGCGGATACGTGGCCGGGGAACATCTCGCCGAATACCGGATCGACTATGCGTCTTCCAACAAAGACTTCCTTCAGCCACTTCCAGAACCCCATGTGAATCCTCCCACGAAATGGTCCAGATCGTGTCTCAAACGGGCATCCGCCGTCTCCTTCTACGATCCCGGCCCAATCGTCACCTCGATCGGCTTCGCCGTTACCTGATCGAATTGCCCACCGCGGCCGAGGCCGACGACTTGTAGCTCAACGGGGCCGTTGCCGAGCGCCTTCGGATTGACGGCCGCCGTGCCCTTCTCGCCGTTGATCCGGCCGACGACGTGGCTGTTGTGCATCACCGTGATGCCGATCGAGCCGGGGGAACTGGCGGTGATCAGCAGCGGCTTGGTGTGGTCGAGCAGCCGAGAGCGTAGCACGCGGGCGGTGATCGTGCGGCCGTGGTTGGCGGTGGTAAGCGGGAAGATCTTGCGGCCCTGCGAAGCGATCGGGCCGGATTCGACGGCCACCACGCGGAATTCGTGATAGCCGTCGGCCAGCCGGGCGGAGTCCAGTTCGATCGATTTGCCCGGACCGCAAAGGGCTCGGCGCCAGCCGTCGATGAACAACTCGAACCGCTGCACTTCGCCGCCACGGGGGAGGGTTGCCGTGGGGGTGAGCGTGATCGGACCTTTGACGGTCGCCCCGGGCTCGACGCCTTCGACGGAAACCTCGGGGATATTGGCCCAGGGCCGGCAGAGCGGGTCGCCCACGATCAAGAGTTGATACGGCCCGTGGACCGATTGATAGAAGGCCTCGGCGAGCGTGCAGCCGCGGGCGTAGTGGACGTGGATCGAGGCCAAGGGGAATTTGCTCTGGATGGCGTAGGGCTCCTGAACCGTGCCGCTGGCGCCGGCGGCGCCGTAACGGAGGAACTCCGAGAGCGGCGTCTGGCCGCTGGGCGACCGCATGGCCCCGCCCCAACTTGTCAGGTGTTCGCAGATCGCGCCGGGTTGGATCGTGCTGCCGGAGGCCTTCCAATTGAAGATCGACGTGCCGACCATCGCCCCTTGCACGTCGGACTTCTTCATCGGCAGTTTGCCTTGGACGACCTCGGCCGCCACGCCCAGTTCGGCGAGTTCCTTGACCGCGCTATCGAAGTTCCTCTCGCGGGTCGTGGAGCGGACTTCGCCTTCGACGCGGCAGAAGTAGATCGTGCCCTTGGGATGCGTGCCGTCGGCGGCGGCGCTGCGGCGAAGATAGCTCAGCACCTCGGCGACCGAGTTGGCCCGATTGACCGTGCCGCGCGGCCCCGGCGTAACACCCAGCACGGTCGAGAGCATGTAGCGGCGTCCGCCCGAGGCGACCAACTCGCCCCGCCGGCCGAATTGATACGCGCTGCGGAAGGCGAGCGTGGGCAGGTCCTTCTGCTCGTCGTAGCCGACCCGGGTGTAGCGATTGGCGTCGAGTTGCATGTAGCCGGCGAAGCCCGCCAGCACCGGCTGCCAAAGATAGGTCATCGAGTTGATCGAGCCGCCGTCGGTCAGGTGCGTCGGCCAGCGGGCTGCCGTCGACGGAGTATCCGGCGGCAGCATCGTCATCAGCTTGGCCTTGGCCTTGGCGATGTCGACCGCCAGGCGGATCTTCCACGGAAAGTCGCAAGAGTAGATGATGTAGTCGATCTGCCCGATCAGCTTCCGGTCTTCGATCGTCTTGAGCACGGGCCGCAGGATCTTCTCGCGGAAGACGTCGACGTCGGTCGCGTCGTGTACGGCGGGGCTGGGATCCCACGGCAGTTCGAGCACGTTGCAGGGCGGCACGTGGCGAAGCTGGATGAAGTGGTTGGCGACGGTCAGCGAGTCGAGGCTGTCGGAATTGACCACCAGAAACAGGTTCTCCGGCCCGCCGCCGGCCGTCGCCGGGCGGGGTGCAACGCCACAGACACAAACGGCCAGAAGCCACGGCAGAATACGTTGGTTCATAAGCCTTCGACCGTGATGGGGGTTACTTCGCCGGGCGCAATACTCACTATATCATACGCCGCTGAAGCCCGCCGGGCCAGCAACCCGACACGCAACGAAAAGGGGACAGGTCCAATTTGTGCGAAGCACCCTTCGGGCCGTTCCGGCAAATTGGACCTGTCCCCTTTTCGTTGCAGGCAGCGCGCTGACGCTCGGGAGCAACTAGCTTGACATCACCCCAGCCCCCCGCCATACTGTCCCCTATTCATCCTTCCCCACCTCCAGCACACTCACCACCATCCACTACCCACCACACGAAAGGACCCAACATGAACCGTCTCCCGCATTACCTGCTAATCGTCGTTGCCGTCGCCGTTCTGGCCATGGCGGCCACGGCCGGCGCGAAAGAGATCACCAATCCGAAAGAGGCCGCGCTGGACCCCGATTTCGCCATCCAAGGCGAATACGTCGGCGACGGGCCGGACGAGGGCGAGAAGATCGGCGCCCAAGTGATCGCCTCGGGCAAGGGCCAGTTTCGCGTGGTCGGCTATCGGCGTGGCCTGCCGGGCGCGGGCTGGAGCCGCGGCGATAATCGGGCCCGGCTGGAGGGCACGGCCGCGGAGCTCAAGGGCAAGGTCGAGAGTGAAGACGGTGACGAAGGTCCGGAGCTGGTCGGCAAGATCGCCGACGGCAAGCTGACGATCAGTGACGAGGCGGGCGAGCATTCGGTCACGCTCACGCGCGTCGAACGCAAGAGTCCCACGCTCGGCGCCAAGCCGCCGAAGGGGGCCCTGGTGATCTTCGACGGCAGCAATCTCGATATGTTCGAGCCGGTCGAAGGCCATCTGACCGACGACAAGCTGCTGGTCTCGGGCGTCAACGTCAAGCCGGTCCTAAACAGCTACACGTTGCACCTCGAATTCCGCTTAAGCTGGATGCCCGAGGCCCGCGGCCAAGGCCGTTCGAACAGCGGCGTCTATTTCCACGACGCCTACGAGTGCCAGGTGCTCGATTCGTTCGGCCTGGAAGGGCGCAACAACGAATGCGGCGGGTTCTACAGCATCCGCGAGCCCGACGTGAACATGTGCCTGCCGCCGCTGGTCTGGCAGACCTACGACGTCGACTTCACCGCCCCGAAGTATGAAGACGGCGAGAAGGTCTCCAACGCCCGGATCACGCTGCGGCACAACGGCGTGGTGATTCACGACGACGTCGAACTCTCGCGTGGCACGCCCGGCCGCAGGGGTGAAGGCCCCGGACCGCGCGGGCTGCACCTGCAAGGCCACGGCAACAAGGTGATGTATCGCAACATCTGGGCGGTGCCCAAGTAGGGTGCCCGGGCCCAGGTAGGGCCGTCGGCAGCGGCTTAAGGCCGCGGTGTAGAACACGTTTCAAGATATCGACGAATGGCCGACGCCAAGTCGTGGCCGAGTCGGCGGGCGCCCTCCGGCGTGACGTCCGTCTCGGCCACGTTGGCGTAAGGGACCTCGATCGTGGTGGCCATCAGAACGCCGGGCAGCGTGGCCGCCCAACGGGAACAGCTCCGGGCCTCCGGGTTCTTATTCCACGCCTGGCCCCAGGGGATGTTGTGCTTCGGATCGTGGTGCAACGGGCCGGTCTGCACTTGCTGGAGTATCCGGCCGAACTCTTGCTGCCGTTGCCACATCTCGGCCGAGGGATGGCCCACCAAGAACACGCGCTCGTTGCTGCTGGGTCCGTCGCCGCCGCCGCGGATCCAAGGGCAATGCATGTCGAGCGCCAGCTTCAACTGCCCGCCGGACCATTCGGGCACGAACTCCCGCAGGGCCGCGACCGACGGATAGATGCTCTTGCCGAGATAGTCTCGGTTGTGGTCGTGCGGCCGGCGGTTCTTGCCTTGGTCGCCGTCTTCCACGCCGTCGAGGTCCATCATCGGCACGGCCAGCAGTTCGACGTGCTCGCGGAACCAGCGCCCCTCGACCGAGTCGGCCAGCACGGCGTCGACGATCCCCTCCAGCGCCCAACCGGCCATCATCTCGCAACTGTGATGTCGGCAGGTCAACAGCACGCGATGTGCCGGCTCGCCGTCGAGCCGCCCGAAACGCAGCCGCCGATTGCGGCGTCCCTTGCGCGTGGTGGCGTGGGTTTCGACCACCAGATGCGGATTGCCGGCGTAACGCTTAAGCAATGCATCGAGATTTGCCACTTGGTACGGCACGGCCAAACAGAAACGCACCTCGTCGGCGTCTGCGGCAAACGTGTAACGAAACGCCGCCCCGCGCACCGCCTCCATCCCCAGCCACGACCATCGCTTCCCACCGTCGGTGCTGACGGCCGGGCCGCGCGTGCCGAGGACGTTGCCGCCGGTGAACTGGAAGAGGAGCGTGCGGCCGGCCGCGCCGCGAACGCGGAAGTACCAATAGAACCAGAAGCCCGGCGTGTCGCGCGGGTCCTGGTGGAGATAGACCGCGTCGGCGTCGATCCGTTCGACAATGATGTTCCCGCCGGGGAAGTTGCAGTCGATCGCGGGGGCTTCCGGCTCGCCGGGTTCTGCCGGGAGCGTCGGAGTCGCCGTAAGAGACCCCAGCACCGCGGCAGTGGAAGCCGTGTGGAATCGGCGGCGGGTCAGCGAGCGGTCGTTCATCAATGGGTTCTCCAGTAGAACGCGTGCGCCCACCCACCGGTCGGAATTCTTGCGAATCCCGCTACGACCGGCCGCCGATTGCCGTTTATCCGTCGCCGGTACGGCGACGTGAACGAATATCCGTCGCCGGTACGGCGACGCAATACTCGGGCGCGACCGCCGGTCGCGGCTTTATGGCGTTTCGTACTTCTTCTCGCCCGCGGCGATGGCGGCTCGCATTTCGTTTTCGAGCTTCAGCCGGGCCTGGTACTTGGCCTCTTGGGCAATCTCGACCGGATCGTAGAGCTCGAAGTTGGACATGTCGGCCCGGGGGCGCTGGGCCAGCAACTCCCGGCCGGCGGTGATGATCGCAATCGCCTCGGCCCGTTTCGGATCGTCGTCGGCAAGCTTCTCCAAACAACGGCTCACTTCCGGCCGCGTGAAGCTGACGTGCGAAGAGAGCTTCTGGTCGTTGAGGTTCATGCCGGTCAGTTCGTTCAGCCGACCGGTCTGGCCGCCGTCCAAGGGCGAGCGGCCGTAGCGATTGCTGCGATACGCGCTGGCGTAATGCGGATAGTACGGGGCGTTGATGTCGATCCAGGTGACGATCCGATCGAAGCTCTCCTTGTCGAGCTTGACCTTCTCGTCGATTTCCGGATCGCCGTGCCCTTCCAACAAGACCTTGCCCAGTTTGCTGGCGTGCGAGCCCCAGCTCATCGGCGGCAGTTTGGTAAACGGCCCGGCGCCTGGCACCTTGACTTGTCCGCGGGTGCGCAGCTCGAGATACGACGTATTGAACATCATCCCCAGATCGCCGGCCAGGTTGAGCTTCTCGCCGGCCGGTTTGCCGTAGTCGTGGCAGGAAACGCAGTGCTTGTCCAATGCCGGCTGCACTTCAACCACGTAGCCGAATTTTCGCGTCGGCCCGTACCAGGGCTCCAATCGGCTGGGCGCCCGCCGCATGGCCATCGGTTGCAAGTCGTCGTTGCGGATGCTCGCCCGGCGGCTCTCGTGACAGCCAACGCAACCGGCCGTTTCGCCGGGCCGGGTGATCGTGCCGCTGCGCATCGACTGGACCATCATCCCGTTTTCGTCGAGCAATTGGAAGTAGACGAAACGGTCGGCCGGCACGGCGAAGTAGGCGCTGCCGTCTTCTTCAACCGGCACGGTGCCGAGGATTCGCTTGTTGTTGAAGTCGTCGTAGGCCATGCCGGGGGCCTGCGTGCCGCTGCCCTGCCAGTTTTGCTGTGTCCAGAATCGCTTCTCCGGCGACTCGACCACGCGGAGATACTTCACCATGCCCCGCTGCACTCTGTCCATGTCCATGCCCACGTAGACGTCGGCCACGTAGAAGTAGCCGTCGGCGGAAGCCAGGTTGGTTCGGTCCGGGATCACCGGCGGCTCTTCGCGCGGGCCCAAGGGCATCGGGTTGAAGCAGCCGGGGGCTTCGGCGTGCAGCAGGATCTCGTTGTCGAAGGCGTCCAGCAGGAAGATGGCCGTCTGTTCGCCTCGGCCGATCGTCCGTACGCAGAGGTAGTAATTCTCCGAAAGCGGATACGGGTCTTCGTACTTCGGATTTACCCGCGTGTAGGTGTCGTAGTTGCCCACGCCGACTAAGTCGATCGCACTGGCAGGCCAGGTGCGGATCACCGGCTTGCGGCCGTCGATACCCAGCCGGCGGTCAACGATCGCCAGCGCGCCCCACGGCCGGTCGTGGCAGGACGAGAACGTGCAGATGAAACGCTCCGTGCCGGGGATCGCCCGATTGTCGAGCACGGCGCCGGGTGAGTTGGTGTTGTTGCCCCAATAAACCACGTGGTTCGTGCCGTCGGGGTTGCAGGTCCAGACGCCCTGGGCGTCGCCGAAGTTGCGGTCGACGTATTCCCAGCGGTCGTAGACGATTCGCCCGTCGGGCAACACGGCCGGATGGCCTTCGTGCAGCGTGCTGTGGCCGATCTGCTGCACGTTGGCTCCGTCGGCGTCCATCGTAAACAGGTTGCACATGATGTGGCGGTTGCACATGCAGAACTTGGGCTCCCGGGTGGAACCGAAGAGGATCCGTCCGCCGGGCAGGTAGATCGGGTCGATGTCGGAGATGCCCTCGCCGACCGTAAGCTGCTTCAAGCCGCCCCCGTCGGCGTTGATTTCGTAAACGTGATAGTCGTCCTCGCGGTTGTGCCGCATGCCGAACAGCAGCCGCCGTCCGTCGAAGCTGACGTCGACGTCGCGGGCAACGCCGCCGGAGACTTCGAGGATCGTCCGCGTTTGGCCGCCACCCCCAGATTCGTCGTCGCCGAGGTCGACCGCCTTGATCGCCCCGCCGCCTTGGAAACTGCCGGTGTTGATCTCGCCGGTCTGAAACATGGTGGCCGTGTTGTGGTGGTCGCTGCGATATTGCGGCCGCGCGACGTAGGCGATCGGCCGGCCGCTGACCAAGGGGTTGGCGATCAGGGCCTCGCGGGCGAGCTTCTTCAGTTCACGTTGGAGTGCGTCGGCTGCGGCACCCTCGGCGTCGGCAAGCTGTTGCTCGAGTCGATCGAGCCGAGCCAGATACTCCCGGCCCTTGGGATACTCCTGGCCGAAGGTCGCCGTGAGGTCCTCGACGGCTGCCCGCAAGGACTCGACGGTCGAACGAGAGAGGTCGTCGGCAAGGTCGTCGGCTGTCGGCTCGGCAGCCGAAGCCGTTTGAAACGCGCCGAGAAACAACCCAAAAACCAGCAGAGAACACAACGAAACACGATTCATAAGAGCAACTCCACAGAGTAGTCATCTCGCCGCGGCGAGACGTTACGACCCCCGTCTCACGGTGCAAGACGGCAACAATCACAATTCGCAACCCGCATTATAGCAGCCAACCTCGAAACGGGGCAATCTTGCTTGCGCCGGGGTGTGTTCCTGACGCTTTGTGACGTGTGACGCTCGTGGCCGGGTGGCTGGGGCAAAGCGCAGCCGTGCCCCCGAGATTCACCGGGCGACCCCCCCCCAGGCCACCAAGGGCCCCCCAGCCCATTT
>CAYYNP010000029.1:0-20202 GCA_964472545.1 uncultured Planctomycetaceae bacterium
CCGCCCCCCCCTGGTGGGTGTCTTGGGGGGGGGGGGCGGCGGCCGACCCCAGCCACCCGCCGAAGCCGAGCGCGCCCATTGTTGTACGGAGTCGTGTTGTCTAGCGGGTAACCCAGTCCGGCAACGTGCCGTCGCCCGTCTTTTCACCCTCGAGCAGCCAACTCAGATTGAACCGGGCAAATTGAGCGCCTCCGTACCTGTGCGTTTTGCCGCCCTCCAGCAGGATGTACGCCCAGCCCGCGCTCGGCGTTCCCGGCCGACCGGCCGAAAGTGATGAGTAGGCACTCGGGCCGGCGTACACCAGACGTTTGATCGGCCAGGTCTTGGCACCGTCGAAGCTGGCCCAGACGGTGACGTTCTTGCGTTCGTTGGTCGGGCTGTCGCAGTTGCTGTAGAGGATGATGTCGCGAGAGCGAACCGGCAGACGCATCAGGCCGCCCAGGCAGCCATTGAGGCCCGGGGCCTGGGGCCCGTCGGGCAGTATCTTGGAGACCGTCAGGTCCTTCCACGTCGTGCCGCCGTCGTCGCTCCACGCCTCCCATCGCCACGGCGAGTCGACGCCCTCCGGGTCCGAGTGCCGGCGGGAGTTGTAGTAGATCCGCCCGTCGGACATTTCGGCCACCGCCCCTTCGCCGGTACCCAGGGCCGGAAACGGATCGCTGGTGTGCCAGGTCTTGCCGCCGTCGTCGCTGTAGATGGCCGTGTTGACCATCTTGGGCCATTCGGGCTTGCGGTCGCCGCCCGCGTAATCTCGGGCCGGCCTCAGCAGCCGTCCCTTGTGCTTGCCGCGGCGCAGCGTGATGCCGTGCTCGGCCATGTGCATCGTCGGTACGTTGCCGTTGCGGTCCGGGTGGATGACGGTCTGCTGCGCCTTCCACGTCTTGCCGTGATCGGTGCTGCGGTAGACGGTTGCCGGCGGGGGCACCTTAGGCCACTGCCAATGCTCCACAAACGCGAAGATATCGCCGCTGGTCTCGTCAACGGTCAGTCCGCCGGCCTGCCAACCGGGATTGGCGATGCTGGTCGACTCGCTCCACGTGGCGCCGCCGTCCGTGCTGCGGCGAACCTCCAGTCCTTTGCCCGACCAGTCGCCACCGCCACCGGTCGCTCCCCACGTCACCAGGACCGTGCCGTCGGTGGCCACCGTTACGTTGGGCAATCGGCCGCCTTGGAACACCTGCTGCAACTCGAACTTCGCCTCACCCTGAAACGGATCGATCGGCCCCTCAGCCGGTTTCTCGGCCGGCTTTTCGGCAGCGACAAGCGGCATCGTCAAGAACACCACGGTGAGCGCAAGACCGGTCGGTGAGAAGACACGTGTCTTCATAGCGATTCTCCCGAAGAAACTCGGATTTCCCTTTGCCGAACCCCGCAGGCAGCCTCACCGGCGGTACAGTGTCGTTCCTCAAGATATCCTGCCCCCCATCATCTCTGTTCTTTCCGGTCCTGGGACGTGGCCAAAGCGATCACACGGCCCTGGTCGCCAACGGCGCAGTAGAAGTGGTAGACGACGCCGTCGTGCTCGATCACCCACGGCTTGTGGGCGTAGGTGCTGTCCCACGGCTCGGACGGCGCAACCAGATCCGGCCCGTCCCACTTCGTCCATCGCACCAGATCGTGGGAACAGGCAAACGTGTCGAACGCCTTGGGCCGATAGAACGCGCCGAAGTAGAACATCACCCACACGTCGCCGATGCGAGCGATCTGCGGGTCGCCGGAGATACCCTTGCCGTTGTCGACGACCGGCTCCCGGCCATAGCGCCGCCAAGAGCGCATATCGTCGGAAACTGCCATGCCGATGCGTTCGTAGCCGGACTTGGTCTTGGCGTTGTAGAACATCACGAACGGCCAGCCCAGCGAACGCTCGCGGTCGTGGATCACGTTGCTCTTGTAGAGCGTGAGTCTTTCCCAGTGGCGGGCATCGCCCTGAGCCGAACTGAGTACCGGCTGCGGCAAACGTTGCCAAGGATGGGCACCAACGGGCGTTTCGGAGTACGCCATGCCGATCGACAGAGGGTCTGTTTCGTAGCCCTCTAGCGCGCCGCCGCAGTAGCTCATCCAGTACCGATCATCGTGTCTTTCCACGCCGTATCCACCCCCCCAAGTATGATCCTGGAGGGCGATGAAACCGGCCTTCTGCGCCGCGTCCCACGTGTTGGACGTTGCAGTGTCGGATGTTGCAGCGTCGGATGTTGCGGAAAGGACCGGGCCCTGCTTCTGCCAGTTCAGCAGGTCGTCGCTAACGGCGATGTGCGTTTCATACCCGGCTCCGTCGAATACGATGTAGAGCATATGCCACATGCCATCGTGCCGAAACACACTAGGACAGTCGACCTTCCTGCCCTTCTCGCGCAGCACCACGCCGTACTTCAGCGGGGTCTTGACCCGATCGTAGATCTTCCGCATGGTTTCCGGGCTGACCACGGGGCCGTCCGTCTTGGTGGAGATCACCGGACGCCGCGCTGGTTCGGCCGCGAGGGCCCTTTCGGCCGTGATGATGCAGGCCAACAGTAACGGAAACACGGTCCATGCTCTCATGTCAACACTCCGGTATTGGCCTGCGTACGACCGGTCAGTAGAGTTGCCCTGCACTTCGGCGCGCTGTGGGGCATCTGTGCTGCGGTCACCCTTACAGTTCCGGCGGCTGCCAGTCGGGGATGCCGTCGTTGGCCTTTTGTTCGTTATACCGTACGTGGAACGGCCGCGTCTTGGACATCGGGACCTTTTCATTGACCATCATGGGCACGGTGCCGGCCCACCACCGATCGTAAGCCTTGCGCATCGCGGCGACGACCTCGGGATGCCGGTCGATCACGTTGGTCGTTTGGCCCGGATCTGCGATCATGTCGTACAGCGCTTTGTTGTCGACGAAACGAAAGCGGTCGTTGCGGACGGCGCAGCCCTTGAGCTTGAAGCGATTCGGATCCGCGCCGGTCGCCCATCGTCCCTTATGGGTGAACAGGTAACGGTTCTCCCAGTCCGCGGGACTCTCCTCGTCGAGCAACGGCAGCAGGCTTCGCCCTTCGACCTGCCCGGCCGGACACTCGGCGCCGGCAATGGCTGCCAGAGTCGGCAGCAGATCGATATGGGCCGAGACCACGTTGACGTCGCGTCCCGGGCGAAAATGTCCGTCCCAGCGGACCAAGAACGGCACCCGCACGCCGCCCTCGTCGGCGCTGCCCTTCTGCCCCTTCATGCCCGCATTGTAGGCCTCCATCGGCGTTCCGTCGGCCGTTTTGCCAAGCACACCGCGCCCGGACCCGTTGCCGGTCATGCCGTTGTCGGACATGAAAATCACGATCGTATTCTCGTAGAGATCCCACTCGTCGAGTTTCGCTGCCAGACGGCCCATGTTCTCGTCGATATTCTCGATCATCCCGTAGAAGCCGGCCGTCGTGTCGCTGAAGCCTCGCCGTTTGAAACGTTCGCGGTTCTTTGGCGGCGCAATGAACGGACCATGTGGGGCGTTGGTGGAGATGTACGCAAAGAACGGCGCGTCCTTCTCCTTCATCTGCTTGATCCACCCAAGGGCCGCGGTGAAGAAGACGTCGGTGCAGAAGCCCTCGGTCTTGACGAACGTTCCGTTGTGGCGGATTACGGGGTCGAAATAGCGGTTGCCGGGCGCGTCGGCACAACTGCAAGCGTAGGCCTGGCCGATACCGCCGGCGCCGTGGATGAAGGCCTCGTCGAAACCTCGCCGATGCGGCTGATAAGGCTCTTCATCGCCCAAGTGCCACTTGCCGAAGATTCCCGAGCTATAGCCGGCCGTCGCGAGTACCTGTGGCAGGGTCGTCGCGTCGAGCGTCATACGTTCGCGTTCGAGGATCGTGTGCGTAATCCCGTTGCGCATCGGGTGGCGGCCGGTCATCAGCGCAGACCGTGTCGGGGCACAAGTCGGACTGACCAGGAAACGCGTAAACCGGACGCTCTTGTCGTACAGCGTGTCCAGGTTCGGCGTCTGGATCCAAGGATGGCCATGACGCCCGAGGGGGCCGTAACCCTGGTCATCGGTCATCACCAGAATGATGTTCGGCTTGTCCGCGGCAAACGACGCGTGTGCCGACGTCGAGATAATCAGTGCGATAAGAAAGGTCTTCATGGTGGTCTCCAAGTTGATCGGGGGGTGATTCCGGTTCGGGTCGAGCCAAGCTTCAAGAACCCCGCTGACGAGTTTCTGCGAGGGCCTTGGCACCTAAAGGCTTCCTGTTTCTTGGGGCACTTCGGCCATTCTCTTTGACGGTGAGTCTCTCTAGGAGGGCCTGCAGTTCCCGCTGCTTTTCGGGCTCCGAAAAGAACAGGTTCTTGGTTTCTCCGGGATCCACTGCCAAGTTGTAGAGCTGGCCGGTGGCCTCGGGGGCCGTATCGGGCAAGACATATTGTTGAAGTTCGTCGTTGTTGTAGTTGTTTCCGCCGGAGCCTTTGTGGTCCAGGTACTTCCAATCACCCTGGCGAATCTGAAACTGCCCGCGAAAACTCTGCGTCAGCATGTGAGGACGTATCGAATCCTCTTCCTCCTGAATGCCCAACATGGCCGGCAGCATGTCGTAGCTGTCGACGGCGACGTCGTCGGGAAGTTCATAGCCAACCACCGACGCCACGGTGGCGAAGATGTCCGTGGTATTCGTAAGCTGCCGGGATACCTGCCCGGCAGGTATCCGGCCGGGCCAGCGGGCGATAAACGGAACGCGGTGTCCGCCCTCCCAACCGTCGCGTTTCATGCCGCGGTAACCGCCCGCGGCGTCGTGATCGTGGTCCTCTCGCATCCAGACGGTGTGCATCGTCTCGGGACCGTTATCCGAATTGAACAGGACCAGGGTGTTGTCGTCGACCCCGAGGCGCTCGAGGGCGTCCAGCAGGCGGCCCGTCAACGCATCCAGTTCATGAACGAAATCCCCGCGAGGACCCGCATCGGTCTTGCCGATGAACTCCGGAGCCGGCAGTACGGGCGCATGAGAAATCTGTGTGGAAAGCACCACAAAGAACGGTTTCTCGGGCGGGTTCTTTCGGTGCTTGGTGATGAACTCCAGCGCCTTGTCGTAAAACAACAGATCCGCGTCGACAAAACGATAGTCGGGCGCCATCCAGCCCTCGTCGTTGTCCCAGCGCCATTTTCCCCCGGGATTGGGCAGATTATCGCGTTGGTGTCGCTGACTGGCCGGCGAGGGGACCATACCGTTGACGATATAGACGTAGAGCGGATCGGTGGTGGGGCAATTCGGCGTGATGAACGACTCATCGAAGCCTCGCTTATTGGGCCCGTCGATAAGAGGGGTGCTCTTCTCGTAGTCGATAAGCTGAGAGTTCTTGAAGCCGCCGCCGAGTTGTTTTCCATTCTGATCCAGCCAAGTCAGTCCCACGTGCCATTTGCCGAAGACGCCGGTTCGGTAGCCCTGCTTTCTTGCCACGTCCGCGATAGTCAGTTCACCCGGCACGATATAGCTGGGTCCTCCCGGTCCTTCAAAAGCTCGAGGACCTCTACCCGTTCTGCAAACCAGTTGGCCCGAGTAGAGCCCGTAACGCGAGGGAGAACAGATCGTCGAGGGGCTGTGGGCGTCGGTGAATCGGATCCCCTCTTTGGCCATCCGGTCGAGCCGAGGCGTCTTGTAGGCCGCCTGGGAGTTGTAGCAGGATAAATCGCCGTAACCCAAGTCGTCGGCATAGATGATAACGACGTTGGGCAGCTCGGCGGCCGCCAAAGACGCCGTGCTCGCGAGGATGAGTGCCAGCGTGGCGTGGCGTGTGGCATTGAAGAGGTGGTGCATCGTGAAACTCCGGTCAGATTCGTTTGCTCAACGAGTGTTTGCATTATAACTGCTCTGGGTCGGCTCTGCTCTCTTGTTGCCTTTCCTCTCGCCCCATGGCCGACGATGGTCCGAAGACCTCACGCCTGCGAAGGCCTTGCCGTCGCCGTGGAAGATCCATCCGCCCTCTTCCGTCTTCTGCAATGGATTGCCGTGGAACCGAACCCCGATTCTGCCGGTGCTGTAGGATCCGACTCCACCCGGTTGCCGTCCGATGCGTCGGATCAGCAGCACGTGCTCCTGCCGAAAACTCCAAGACGCGCTTTGAGGTTACAGGGTGTGCGCTCGCAACGCAAGTCAGCGGCGAGTTTGCGTCTCGGCCGCCGGCAACGTCCAGCAGACTCGACCGTGGACCGAGAGTCCGTGGACCAACTGGAAGGTCGCCGGACGCTCTGCTAACATGGGGAGACGATTCCTGCTCGGCGGGTGCCCGAGCGGAGTCCGAGTGGGATCTACCGGTTTCCATCTGGGAGACTCAAACATGTTCGTTCTTCGAATCGGTCTCGTCGTCTTCCTTGTCACTTCATCCTGGCCGTGGGTCGGTCAGGGCCCGGCGGGGCAGCCCGGCAAGGCGCCCCAAGAGGGCCCGCCCGCGGACACCCCCGCTATGCCCCGCGTTCTGCTGATCGGGGATTCGATCTCGATCGGATATACCAAGCCGACCCGGCAGTTGTTGGCCGGCAAAGCCGAGGTGCATCGTGTGCCCGGTAACGCCGGGCATACCGGCATGGGGCTGGCCGGTTTGCCAAAATGGCTGGACGAAAAGCACGGCAAGTGGGACGTGATCCATTTCAATTGGGGGTTGTGGGATCTCTGCTACCGGAATCCGCAGTCGAAGGTCCAGGGCCATCGCGACAAGGTGAACGGCAAGCTGACGCATACGCCGGAACAATACGCCGCGAACCTCGAGCAGATCGTAACGCGGCTCGAGCAGACCGGGGCCAAGCTGATCTTCGCCACCACGACGCCGGTTCCCAAAGGGGAGGCCGGCCGCAAGGTCGGCGACGACGCCAAGTACAACGCCGTCGCACTGGACGTGATGAAGAGGCACGGCGTTAGGATCAACGACTTGCACGCAGTCATGTCGCCACACATGAAGCAGCACCAGGTGGGGCCGGGGAACGTCCACTTTACGCCGGAAGGTTCCAAGCTGCTGGCCGAGCACGTGGCCGCGGGCATTCTCGATGCGCTCGGCAAGTGACCGCCGGGGCTCGAACTGAGAGGAATACCAGTCAACATTCTTTCACATGTAGGAGTTCACTATGAAAGCCCGAGCCGTCCATTTCACGCAGGCGATGTTTGTCGTCCTGGCCGCAATTGCGTGGCTCCATGGCGACGCCCGCGCCGACGGGCCACCCCAGGGACCGGTGAAGGTCATCCTGTTGGTCGGACAATCCAACATGCAGGGCAAGGGTTCGGTCAAGCATCTCGATGAACTGGTTCAGTCCGAGCCGGATACGTTCGGTCATTTGAAGAAGGACGGCAAGTGGGCCGAGCGCGACGACGTGTGGATCTTCTTCAGCAGCATGAAGTCGCGAGATCTGCCGACCAGCGGCCGGCTCACCGTCGGCTATACGTATCCGCCGGGCCGTGTTGGGCCGGAGTTGAGCTTCGGGCACGTCGTTGGCAACGCGATCGAGGAGCCCGTGGTGCTGCTGAAGGCCTGTTGGGGTGGGCAATCGTTGGCGGTCGATTTCCGCCCGCCCAGCGCAGGCAAGTGGGACCGGGAGTTCAACCGCGATGACGGAAAGAAATACAAGCCGGCAACGACCGGCTGGGCCTACAAGCAGATATTCAACGAGATGCACACGGCTCTGGACGACATTGACAAGACGTTCCCCGAACTGGCCGGCCGCAAATACGAGATCGTCGGCCTGGTCTGGTTCCAGGGTTGGAACGACCTGATCAACGGCCAGCGGCGGGCCGAGTACAAGGACAACCTGGTGCTCTTCATTCGCGACGTCCGCAAGCATCTCGACGTGCCGAATCTGCCCGTCGTGATCGGCCTGGTGGGCCACGGCGGAGACCAGCCGAACGCCGCCGGCCAGGAGCTGCGCGAGGCACAGGCCGCGCCGGCAAAGATGGAGGAGTTCCAAGGGACCGTCGTCGCCGTGCCCACTGCCCCCTACTGGGACGACACCGTCAAGCACGACGGCGGCTACCACTACCACGGCTCGGCGCGGTTCTACCACGGAGCCGGTAAGGCGTTCGGCGAGGCCATGGTCGATTTGCTGAAGTCCGCACCCAAGTAGCCGGGCCAACCGGCAACACATATCGGCCGGGAAAGCACGCATCGGGGCCACTCCGACGAAGAAGGTAAGCCATGAAACACTCATCTATCCTCGGAGCGTTTCTGATCGGATCGATCTGCATGCCGGCCCGGGCAGACGTGATCCCGTATGGTGTGCCCAAAGAACCGTGGAACGCGCGATGGGGCAACCACCGGGCACGAATTCGCGTCGACAAGGAAGCCGACGCCGTCCGCGTGCATGTTCCGTGGCGGCGGCGTGATTCCAGACCGAAGGATAAGGCCGTCTGGATTATCGACGCCAAGACGGGGGAACGCGTCCGAAATGCGGTTCTCGCAAACGTCAACCGCGAGTTTGGGGACCTGATCTTCCAGGCGGCCAAGCCCGGTGAGTACCACGTGTACTACATGCCGTTTACCGTTCGCGGCCGGCATTTTCCCAGCACGGTCTACGACCCTCCCGAGAAAACGGCCGACGAGGCCTGGCTGAACAAGCACGGGCTGGCCGAGTCGGAGTTGACCGCCGGCGATTGGCGGTCGCTGCCGAAAGCCGAAGTGGCAGCCTTTGAGGCCCGGCGGTCGTTCGATCGAATGGACCCCATGGAAGTGATCGCCACCGCGGAGGAAGTCCAGCAGCTCTTGGCAGATCATCCCGCGGAGTATCTGCTCTTTCCGGAAGACCGCCGTTTTTCCATCCGCATGACGACCGACCTACCCCGGCGATGGATCCAGCGCGGGCCGAACCGTGTATTCCGCGGCGAGGCCATGCGGAACGAATTCTACGTTCTCCAGATCGGCGTGTACGCGGCCAGAGCGGAGTTGAATGATCTAACCGTACAGTTCAGCGATCTTCGACCGACCGGCGAAGGCAAGCCGATTCCCGCCTCGGCCCTTCGCTGTTTCAACACCGTCGGCAGGGACTGGCTGGGCCGGCCCATGACGAACACGGTCGCCGTATCGAAACACAACGTCCAAGCGCTTTGGATCGGTGTCGACGTGCCTGCCGACGCGAACGCCGATTCCTACGAAGGTGTCGTAACCGTCAAGCCCGCGAAGGGGGAACCCACGGCGGTCAAGCTGGTGCTGAAGGTTGCGGCCGAGACTCTCGAAGACCGCGGCGACGCGGACCTATGGCGACTCAGCCGGCTTCGGTGGCTCGATTCCACCGCCGGGCTGGAGGAAGAAGTGACGGCGCCCTACATGCCGCTGGCCGTGGAGAACTCGACCGTGAAATGCCTCGGCCGGGACGTGACGTTCGGCCGTAACGGTTTGCCCACGAGTATTCACGCCGGAGACAGCGAATTGCTCGCCCGACCGGTCGACTTCGTCGTTGAGACCGAACAGGGGCCCGTTCCGCTCGCGTTTGACGAACCGAAGCTCGTCGAGAGCACGGCGGCCACGGTCGTTTGGGAGTCCACGGGCAAGGGCGGTCCGCTGAGCCTCACCTGCCGAGCGAGAATGGAATTCGACGGCTACGTCAACTTCCAGTTGACGCTCCAAACCGACGGGAACACGGACTTGAAGGACTGCCGCCTGGAGATTCCCATGCGGCCGGCGTTTGCCACCTACATGATGGGCATGGGCTGTAAGGGCGGCTACCGGCCCGAGCCGTGGCAGTGGAAGTGGGACCCCGCCAAGCATCAAGATTCCGTCTGGATCGGCGCGGTCACGGGTGGACTGCAATGCAAACTGAAGGGCCCGAACTACCGTTGGCCGCTGGTGAACATTCACTACCACCGCCGTCCGCTGCTGATGCCCGAGGCGTGGCACAACGCCGGCCAGGGCGGCTGTGTGATCGCGCCGTCGGGTAAGGATGCCGTGCTGCTGTCCGCTTTCGGCGGGCCGCGAAAACTGACCGCCGGAGAACCGTTGCGGTTCGACTTCGCCCTGCTCGTCACACCGGTCAAGCCGTTGAACTACAAGGCCCATTGGACGCATCGCTATTTCCATGGCGGCGTGCCGTCGCCCGGCGAGGTTGCCAAGCACGGAGCGACAATCGTCAACATCCATCACGGCAACGAAGTCAACCCGTATATCAACTACCCGTTTCTGACCACCGACAAGCTCGCCGCCTATGCCCGGTCGGCACACGAGCAAGGGCTGAAGTTCAAACTCTATTACACCATTCGCGAGTTGAGCAACCACGTGGCGGAAGTCTGGGCCCTGCGAAGCCTGGGCAGCGAGATCTACGCCGACGGCCCCGGCGGCGGGTACGCCTGGCTGCACGAGCATCTGGTCGACGGATACTCGCCGGCCTGGCACCATCCGTTTGCGGACGGCGACTGGTGCGCGTCGATCAGTCAGACGGGCTTGTCGCGTTGGCACAACTACTACGTCGAGGGGCTGGGGTGGCTGGCCCGCAACGTCAAGATCGACGGGCTTTACCTCGACGAGATCGGCTACGACCGCGAGATCATGAAACGCGTACGCCGGGTGTTGGACCGCAACCGGCCGGGAAGCCTGCTCGACTTGCACTCGTGGAATCACCTCAACGGCCGGGCCGGCTACGCCAATTGCCTGAATCTCTACATGGAGCATCTGCCGTACGTCGATAGCCTGTGGATTGGCGAGGGCCGAAACTACGACGAGCCGCCCGACCACTGGATGGTCGAAGTTTCGGGGATTCCGTTCGGGCTCTTTGGCGAAATGCTCCAAGGCGGCGGCAACCCGTGGCGCGGGATGCTCTACGGCATGACCGCCCGGTTGCCGTGGAGCGGTGATCCCAGACCGATCTGGAAACTCTGCGACGATTTCGGCATCCAAGAGGCCGACATGCTCGGCTATTGGGCGCCCGATTGCCCCGTGAAGACCGGCCGGGAGAACGTCCTGGCCACCGTCTACCGCAAGCAGGGCAAGGCCCTGATATGCCTGGCAAGTTGGGAGAAGGCTGCTGTGGATTGCAGGCTGAAGATTGACTGGGATGCCTTGGGCCTGGACCCGAGCCAAGCCACCCTGCACGCACCGACGATCGAACGTCTCCAAGACAGCAAGCAACTCAAACCGACCGATCCGCTCCCCATCGAGCCGGGCAAAGGGTGGATGCTGATCCTCGACGAAACACCGCGGTCGTCGTGACCATGAACGTTGCGCCACCAAAACTGTCTCCCCAAGACTAAGGGCATGCCCGGAAACAACTTCGCAGTTTTTCGGGCGAATCATCACACGGAGTGTGATGGCTACCATGAAGCGGACGAAGTTGTTTCCGGACAAGCCCTAGGTGTTGACGAAGTCCCCGGCTGGCCCCGGATTCCATTGCCCGTCTGCATCCACCTATCCGGCGAGGTCGAAAAGGTTCGGGCGAGTGCGTATGATTTCATTGTAGCCATCTCGCTCGGCGAGATATGGCCGTCTCGCTGAGCGAGGCGCCTACTACAGCACGGGGCTTGACCTGAAGGAGGTTCGTGATAGGATCGCCGAAGCACAGGATGAAAACATGGCCGAACAATCTGACAGGCTGAGCGTCGTGGTCGTCGGCGCCTCGGGCGACCTGGCCCGCCGGAAGATCTTCCCGGCGTTGTTCGCGTTGTATTGCCAAGGGCTGCTTCCGGAACACTTCCGCGTTTTCGGTTTTGCGCGGTCGAAGCTAAGCGACGAAGAGTTTCGCGCGAGGATCATGCAGCACCTGACGTGCCGCTACACGCCGGGTGAATCCTGTGCACAGCGGATGGAAGAGTTTCTGAGTAAGTGCTGCTATATGTCGGGCACGTATGCGTCGCGCGACTCGTTTCTGGATCTCTTTCAGTTGATGCGAGAAGCCGAGAGTGCGGCGGGCACCAATCGGTTCTACTATCTGGCCATTCCACCCTCGGTCTTCTTGGACGTCGCCCACGCGGTCGGCGACGCCGGGTTGGTCGGTTGCGGCACGGACGACCCGTGGTCGCGCGTGGTCATTGAGAAGCCCTTTGGACGCGATCGGGCGTCGTCCGACCAATTGACCCACAGCTTGGCGCGAGTCTTCAGCGAGGAGCAAACGTATCGCATTGACCATTACCTGGGCAAGGAGGTGATCCAGAACCTGCTGGTGCTGCGTTTTGCGAACGTCGTGTTCGAGCCAATGTGGAACTACCGCTTCATCCGCAAGATCGAAATCGTCTGGAAGGAAGACATCGGACTCGACGGGCGCGGCGGCTACTTCGACCGCTACGGAATCGTCCGCGACGTGATGCAGAATCACCTGATGCAGATTCTGGCACTGGTCGCCATGGAGCCGCCCAGCCGGCTCGAATCGGCCAGAATCGCCGCCGAGAAGGTGAAAGTGCTGCGCTGCGTGGCACCGCTGCAGGCTCACGAGTTGGTGCTCGGGCAATACCGCGGGGCCGTACGCGGCGGGCGACGGATTCCCGGCTACCTTGAAGATCCGGGCGTTCCCGACAACTCCACCACGCCAACCTTCGCTACGGCCAGGTTGCGGGTCGATACGCCGCGTTGGCAAGGTGTGCCTTTCGCGATCACGGCCGGCAAAGGCGTCGACGCGCAAATGACGGAGATCCGGATTCACTTTCGAGACGTGCCGGGCAACATGTTCTCCCATCGGGTCGGCCGTCCCGATGCCAATCAACTGGTCATTCGCGTTCAACCCGACGAGGCGATCTACTTGTCGCTGGCCAACAAGGTGCCCGGGATGGGCCTGAAGCTGACCACGCGGAATCTCGACCTGCAATACAAGGAAGCCTTTTCGGAACTGATCCCCGATGCCTACGAAAGCCTGCTACTGGACGTGATCGAAGGAGATCGCAGCCTGTTCATTCGGCGCGACGAACTGGAGGCGGCCTGGGATGTCTTTACGCCGGTGTTGCGGGAAATCGAATCGCTTCGGACGGCGCCGCAGGCGTACGACTTCGGCAGCCCGGGCCCTGCGGCAACGGAGGCTCTGCCCTAATGAAGCTAAGAGAGTTCGACACGTTTGAGCAGTTGGAACAGGAGGCGGTTCGTTTGCTGCGCGAGCACTTTGGCCGCCACCAAGCGCAACCGCACGCCGTGATGCTGACCGGCGGCAGCACGCCGCTGGGCGTGTACCGGATGCTGGAGAAATCGCCGGAACCCGCCGCCCAATCCTTGCACCTGCTAATCAGCGACGAACGCCACGTCTCGCTGGATTCGCCGGACAACAACTATCGCAACATGCGCCCCATGGTTCGCGCTTTGGGCATCGACGAATCCCGGGTGATGCGTGTACATACAGAGCTGCCGCTTGTCGATGCGGCCGGCCGTTACGATTCCGAATTGGCGAAGTTTTTCGAGCAAGGCGGACACATCACGCTGGGCGTACTCGGACTCGGCGCCGACGGCCACGTGGCGTCGCTGTTCACCGAGCAAGACCTGGCCAGATCGCCGAACCGATACGCCGTCGCCGTGCCGCGAGAGCCCGGACCGAACCGCATCTCGGTGACGCAGAAGCTTCTGCTGCGGGCCGAGTCGTTGGTCTTTCTCGTGGCCGGTCCCGAGAAGGCCGACATCGTCCGGGCGACTCTGAACGATCCCGAAAGCACGGTCGCCGGAAAGGCGGTACGAGATGTCGCTCAGACCGAAATCTGGTATTCGCACGCCGGTCGCGATGCCGGCGCGTGAGGCAGGCCCCAAGCGGCGGTATCCGGCCGAGTGGTGAGAAACGTCCGTTACACGTCCAGCGTGTATCCCTTGCGATAGGTCGGCTTGATGAGTTGATCGAGGCCGTCGACGTTGGTGCATTTCATCTTCGCGGCATCCCACTCGACCTTTTCGCCCGACCAGACCGCCAGATTGCCCAACAGCATCGCTTCGGTCAACGGGCCGGCGTAGTCGGGGAAGTTCGACATCGCCTGCTCGCCGCCTTTGACGGCGCGGATCCACTCCTCGAAATGGCCGGGCGAGTGCGGAAACTCGACGTCGACCGGCTCGGCACCGTCGAGAAGCTGGTTGTTCAGCAGGATGCCCTTGCTGCCGATCGCCAGCGAACCGCCCTTGGGCGAGGGATCGCGGCCGCCGAGCAACTCCTTCGGCGGAAGCTTGCCGCCGTCGTACCAGACGAGCTTCACCGCCGGACGTGCCGCGGTGGCGGCGAACTCGAAGGTGATGATCGACCATTCCGGATAGCTGTCTTTGTTGTGGCCGGAGGTCTCGGCCACGGCCGAGATCGGGTTACGCAAATCGAGGCCCATAAACGGCATGCTCACCACGTGGCAGGCAATGTCGCCCAGGGCTCCGGTGCCGAAATCCCACCAACCCCGCCATCGAAACGGGTGGTATCCGTCGGCGTAGGGCCGCTCGGGCGCGACGCCCAGCCAAAGATCCCACGGCAGATGTGCCGGCGGCGTGCTCGGCGCGGGACGATCGACCCCCTGTGGCCACCAGCCCTTGGCCCGATCGGTCCAGATGTGCAACTCGCGAACCGTGCCGATCGCGCCATTCTTGAGCCAATGGGCCGATTGCCGCAGCGTGTCGCCGGCGGTGCCCTGATTGCCCATTTGCGTGGCCAGCTTGTTTTCCCGGGCGACCTGACCGACCAGGCGTGCTTCGTAGATCGTGCGCGTGAGCGGCTTCTGACAGAAGCAGTGAATACCCATCCGCATGGCCATCAGCGAGGCCGGCGCGTGCATGTGGTCGGGCGTGCTGACGGTGACCGCGTCGATCGAGCGGCCCATCTCTTCGAGCATCTTGCGGAAATCGGCGTAGCCCTTGGCCTTGGGATAACGCTTTAGCGCGCCGGCCAAGCGGTTCTTGTCGGCGTCGCAAATGGCGACCATGTCGCCGTGTCGGGCCGCGTTGGCCAAATCGCTGCTGCCTTTGCCGCCGATCCCGACGGCGGCCATCCCCAGCCGCTCGTTGGGCGAGTCTTGTGCGCGCGAGGCCACACCGCCGGCGATCCAGAAGCCGGTGGCCGCGGCGCCGGCCGTCTCAAGAAAGCGGCGTCGGTTGGTACAATCCGTACTTTTGAACATGGCGTTTCTCCTTCGATTACATCGTGCGAGTTCGATTGACGGATGGTCACAGCGGAGCGCAGCGCGCCCCAGGCTGTGTCCCATGCTATGTCCCAGCCACCCAACTCGCAAGCTCAAAGGCGTGCCGAGGTGTTCGCTTATAGCAGCGAGATCACCAACGCCCGCACGATATCGCCGATCGAGACCACGCCCACCACGGCGTCGTCTTCGACGACCGGGAGGTGGCGGAAGCGGTTCTTGTTCATTAGCGTCATGCACTCCTTGACCGTCTGCTCGGTGGAAACGTGGCAGACGCTGGCAGTCATGACTTCCCTGACTTGCGTGTCTTTGGAGTACTTGCCGGCAAGCACGATCTTCCGGGCGTAGTCCCGCTCGGAGAACATCCCCACCAGCTTGCCGTCATCCAACACGGGCAGGGCTCCAATCTTCGCCTCAGACATCACCTTCAGCGCGTCGAATACCGTGGCGTCCGGGGGGATGGAATAGACCTCGGTTCCCTTGGTGTCCAGGAGTTGCTGGACGGTAACTGAAGCTGGCATGGCTATCTCCTTCATGAGGTGAGTTGGGTACTGTGGCTCGCACTGCAAACGTCAGAAAGGCGCCCGCATTGCCGGCCTACCCAGTCTACGAGCGTACCTTCCCGAAAACGGGTTGGCATGTCAAGCCCGTGCTGTGACCACCGATTTCGGCGGGAGTACGCACTTGCAGCCCGTCCGATTCCAAGTCTGCGGCCGACGCTATCGAGCCACTTCCCTTGGGTCTTCGACGCCGATTGGCGTGACTATCAAATCATAGATTCACAAGGAACCGTTCTACCGGGTCAGTCGGAACCACCTATTGGTTTCATATTCTTGGGAGTGGTACGATCGGTGCGCCTGTCGGCAACGCTTGCTCGGAAACCGCCCGAATGCCTACTTCTTGCACACGAGCTGCTCGCCGAGCGTGCATGTCGGCGCTAAGTCGCGACGACGCGGCGAATGGACCGGATTTCGTAAGCTTTTGTCATCAAGGCAGTTGCGCCTACGTTACACACTCTGCGATGCCGTATTGGCACCCGGAGTGCAATCCAGTAGGCCGTTTCCTGCGCAGACGGACCGTGCCAAGAGTAACCGGTTTCACGTTGTGCGTAGCGACCCAGAGGATCAAAACAACAGTTCTCATGTGAAAGGAGCGTACTTGTGAGCCCCAAAGAGGTTCTGGCGTTGTGCCGAGAGAAAGACGTCAAGGCGGTGGACATGCGGTTCATGGACTTTCCGGGTTTGTGGCAGCACTTCACTATCCCGGTGGGCCATCTGAAAGAAGACGTATTCGAGGACGGTCTGGGATTCGACGGCTCCAGCATCCGCGGCTGGCAGGCGATCAACGAAAGCGACATGTTGGTGGTTCCCCAGCCGGAAACGGCGTCGCTGGACCCGTTCACCGAGCTGCCCACGCTCTCGATGATCTGTAACATCCAGGACCCGATCACTCGCGAAGATTACACTCGCGACCCGAGAAACGTCGCCCGCAAGGCGATCAACTATCTCAAGAGCACGGGCATCGGCGACTCGTGCTTCATCGGTCCGGAGGCCGAGTTCTTCATTTTCGACGACGTTCGCTTCGAGCAACAGCCCAGCAGCGCGTTCTACCACATCGACAGCGTCGAAGGTCAGTGGAATCGCGGCGCCGATGAAAAGCCGAACCTTGGATACAAGCTGCGGCACAAAGAGGGCTACTTCCCGGTGCCGCCGGCCGACCAGATGATGGACATCCGCAACGAGATGATGCAGACGATGATCGACTGCGGTCTCGACGTGGAGTGCCAACACCACGAGGTGGGCACCGCCGGCCAGGCCGAGATCGATCTGCGATTCGACACGCTGGTCGAGATGGCCGACAAGATGATGATGTACAAGTACATTGCCAAGAACGTCGCCCGGCGTCACAACAAGACGGTGACCTTCATGCCCAAGCCGATCTTCGGCGACAACGGCTCGGGCATGCACACGCACATCTCGCTCTGGAAAGACGACGAGCCGCTGTTTGCCGGCGGAGGCTACGCGGGCCTCAGCGATATGGCGCTCTACGGCATTGGCGGGCTATTGAAGCACGCCGCCGCGATCCTGGCCTTCACCAATCCCACGACCAACAGCTACAAGCGGCTGGTGCCCGGCTTCGAGGCCCCGGTCAATTTGGCCTACTCACAGCGGAACCGCTCGGCGGCCGTGCGGATCCCGATGTATAGCGCCAACCCGAAGAGCAAGCGGCTGGAATTCCGCTGCCCCGACCCGGCCTGCAACCCGTACTTGGCGTTCTCGGCGATGTTGATGGCGGTGATCGACGGGATCCAGAACAAGATTGATCCGGGCGAGCCGCTCGACAAGGACATCTACGATCTGACGCCCGAGGAGCTTACCGACGTGCCCACCACGCCCGGCTCGCTCGACGAGGCGTTGGCGGCGTTGCGCGGCGACCACGACTTCCTGCTCCGCGGCGACGTTTTCACGCCCGATGTGGTCGACACGTGGATTTGGTACAAGACCGAGAACGAGGTCGACGCCCTGCGGCTGCGTCCGCATCCGCACGAATTTTGCATGTATTACGACATCTAGGCTCTGTCGGAAGACGGCATTGTAGTCATCATTGTAGTCATCTCGCTCCGCGAGATGTCACGACGTCTCGCGGAGCGAGACGACTACTATCGAAGCTTGGCACGGTCCTGAGTTCCATTGCCACAAGTGGACTCCGCCCGGGACGGCGACCTGGTCGTCGTCTCGGGCGGCAGGACCTTTTCTTACATAGTCCGTGGCCGCGAGTAGGATCGGGGGCTGGGGGTCGATAGTAGCGAGCCCCCAGTCGGCTGCATTCTGGGGGCTCGCTGCGCTCGACCCCAGCCACCCCCTCGCTCCATCTGGCCTGCTGCAGAGAAGTGGCCAGCCCAGGCATTCCCCCTCCCGGCTGTGGGTCGGGGCTGCTACAATGCCTGCTTTCCGTTGGCAGACGCCCGAAAACCGGCCCGGCCCTCCATTTTCCTGAACCCGCGGCACGTTCGTGTGGTCGATACTTGGGAGATGGGACCCCGTTGCCGAAATGGGCTTACTGATAGCCACCAGACCACTCGGAGTGTGCTCCAACATGCGACAAATCCTCGTCACCAGCGCCCTGCCTTACGCCAACGGCCATATCCACATCGGACATCTGGTCGAGTACCTGCAGACCGACATCTGGGTACGCTTCCAGAAGCTCCGCGGCCATCGGTGCATCTATATCTGCGCCGACGACACCCACGGCACGGCGATCATGATTCGGGCGAAGCAGGAGGGTGTCGACGAGGAGACGTGGATCGCCAAGATGCAGCAGGCGCACGTCGACGACTTTGCGGCGTTCGATATCGAGTTCGACAACTACGGCAGCACGCACAGCCCGGAGAATCGTGAGTTGTGTGGCGAGTTTTGGCAGGCGATCCGTGCCGCCGACATGGTGCTCGAGCAAGAGGTCGAGCAGCTCTATGACACCGTGGAGGGCATGTTTCTGGCCGATCGGCAAGTGCGGGGGACGTGTCCGAGGTGCAAGGCGGCCGATCAGCCTGGCGACAATTGCTCGGTCTGTGGGGCCCACTACAGCGCCAGCGATCTGATCGATCCGGTCAGTGCGCTTTCCGGTACACAGCCCGAAGTCCGCAAGCACCCGCACCTGTTCATCAACATCGAGAAACTGCACGACTTCCTGCAAGAGTGGACCCAAGGCGGCGGGCACCTCCAGCCGGAGATTGCGAACTATCTGGCGGGCCATTTCCTGCACGAGCCGCTGCGCGACTGGGACGTCTCGCGGCCGGCCCCTTACTTCGGTTTCACGATCCCCGATTCGCCGGAGAACTACTGGTACGTCTGGTTCGACGCACCGATCGGCTACATGGCCTCGACCCGGCAGTGGTGCGACCGCCACGGCGAGGATTTCGACGCCTGGTGGGCCGACGAGAAGACCGAGGTTCACCACTTCATCGGCAAAGACATCACCTACTTCCACACGCTCTTTTGGCCGGCGATGCTCGAGACGTCGCGCTACAGCCTGCCGACGAAGATCCACATCCACGGCTTCTTGACCGTCGACGGCGAGAAGATGTCGAAGAGCAAGGGCACGTTCGTCCAGGCGTCGACCTACCTGGAGCACCTCGACCCGTCGTACCTGCGATATTACTACGCCGCCAAGCTGACCTCGCGCGTGGACGACCTCGACTTGAACCTCGACGAGTTCATCACCAAGGTCAATTCCGACATGGTCGGCAACGTGGTCAACCTGGCCAGCCGCACGGCGAAGTTTGCGGGCGCCACGGGGCTCTCGGAAACGTATCCCGACGACGGCGGGCTGTTCGAGCAGGCGGCCACCGACGGCGATGCGATTGCCGCCGCCTACGAAGCCTGCGACTACGCCCGGGCGATCCGCCAGATCCTGGCCACGGGCGATCGGGCCAATAAATTCGTCGAAGACAACGCGCCCTGGCTGCTGCGAAAAGACCCGGAGAAGGCCGACCGGCTGCGCGACGTGTGTACGGTGGGATTGAACCTCTTCCGACAACTTGCCGTTTATCTGGCACCCGTGCTGCCGCGACTGGCCGCACAGACCGCCGAACTGCTGGGCCAACCGATCGAGTCCTGGGAACAGTCGAAGACGCCGCTTACCGGCACGCCGGTGGGCAAGTTCAAGCACATGATGAAGCGGGTCGAACAGGCCCGGGTCGACAAGATGATCGCCGCCAGCACGGAGGCCGAACCGACTGCGGCGACAACGCCGGCCGAAGACGACGGCGCGGCGATCGCCGCCGAGCCGTTGGCCGAGACGTGTAGTTTCGACGACTTCATGAAGGTCGATCTGCGGATCGCCCGGGTGGTCGCCTCCGAAGACGTGCCCGAGGCGAGGAAGCTGCTGAAACTTACGCTGAGCCTTGGCGGCGAACACACGCGGACCGTATTCGCCGGCATCAAGGGTGTCTACAAGCCGGAGGATCTGCTCGGCCGGCTGGTCGTCTGCGCGGCCAATCTGGCCCCGCGGAAAATGAAATTCGGCGTCAGCGAGGGTATGATTTTGGCGGCTGGCCCCGGCGGGAAGGACATCTTCATGCTCGCTGTAGACGACGGGGCCAAGCCGGGACAGCGGGTGCATTAGGCGTCAAGCGTGGGCAAGAGGGTGGCTGGGGCAAAGCGCACCCCGGGCCCCCGGTAGCCCCCCCGCCAAAGACACGGGGAAAACACAGGGCCCC
>CAYYNP010000029.1:20212-52841 GCA_964472545.1 uncultured Planctomycetaceae bacterium
GAATGGGGGTGGCTGGGGCAAAGCGCAGCGGTGCCCCAGGTTGCCAGCGCTCCAATGGCCTCGTGAATCCCTGGGGCACCGCTGCGCTTTGCCCCAGCCACCCACGCACGACTCACCTGCCCGTCCCGCACACCTCTGTGCTCGCCGCGGCCTCTGTGGTACATTCCCGGGTATCGCCGGTCACGATCGGCCGCGAACCGCTGGGGGCTGCCGAGCCACAGGTGCTTACCATGACCCGCGAGACCATCGGCCGGCCCATGGAGATCCTCCTGGTCGAGGACGACCTGGAAGACGCCGGGCTGACGATCGAGGCGTTGAAGTCGGGCGACGTGCGATGCCGGGTGAGCCTGGTTCGCGACGGCGAAGAGGCGATCGAGTTCCTCCAACGCCAAGGCAAATACGCCCGCGCGCCGCGTCCGGACCTGGTCCTGTTGGACCTCCATTTGCCCAAGAAAGACGGCCGTGAGGTGCTGGCCGAGATTCGCGCCGAGGAGTCGCTGGCCCGAATCCCCGTGGTCGTGTTGACCGCCTCGAAGACGCATCGCGAGGTCCTGCAAAGCGAGAACCTGCACGTCGAGGACTACCTGGTCAAACCGGTCGACCTCGAACAATTCATCTCCGTGGTCCGCGCGCTGCGGAAGTTCTGGCTGGCGGACGTAATCCTGCCGGATTCGTGCGACTGATCGCCGCTTCAACGCTTCCGTCGGCGGCAGGCGCAGCCCGCCAACCCCGCGCCGCCGACAACCAGCAGCACGAGTACGGAAGGTTCGGGAACCTGGGCCGTGCCGCTGAGTTCCCCTTCCAGGCCGAACTGCAGGGCGAAGACTTCTTCTGACAACCCCAGATCGGGCAACGCCGCCGCGATCGGTATTGTCAGCGACGATTCGCCCGTGGCCGGATCGTAGCCGATCGTGCCGCCGGACGCCGGCGCGTTCGGCAGCCCGGCTGCCCCGGGAAGCGTGCTCAGATCGAAACGCGTGCCGATCCCCACTTCCACCTCCAAGGCGAAGAGGTTGCCCGAGGTGGTCAGACCGAGTTCCGGCATCGACGCGCTAAGCGCTTCCAGCGCCAGCGTCGTCGCCGCGAAGCTGAGCAGGTCGTCTTGCTTCAAGATGAGGGCTCCGTTGACGTCGGCGAAACCGGTGACGACGTTCAGGCCGAGGGTGGAAGCGTCGAACGTCTCGCCGTCGACCGACAGCGGCTCGGGGGCACTGAAGTCGATCACCAGGTCGCGGATCGCCACGTCGATGCTCACCGCCGAGAGCGTCCCCAGGTCGATTTCTCCCACCGGATCGGGTAGCGGAATCGGCTGCAGGTCGATTTCGACCGGGGCGTCGAGTGTCACGCCGTAGTTGGCCGGATCGGTTCCCGCCTCGCCCTCGATCGCCGGCGCCACGCGCCGTTCGAGATTCAACAGTCCGCCACGGAGGTTCACCGCGGCCGCCGTGCCCCCGCCGGGAAACGCCAGTTGCCCGTCGGGGCCAATCCACGGCTTGAAGTCGGCCGCCACTGTGCCGCCGTACTGAGTTGCGTCATCTGGAAACTGTTCGATGACGGTCAACTCGCCGCCGAAGACGCTGCCGGCCACGGACAGGTCGATCGAACTGGCGTCGACGTCAATTCCATAGCCGACCGACACCGCCACGGCGGAGGTGGCCGACGACCAGACCAGCAGAAACGCCAGGCAAACCGCGCAGAAACGCGTCGCGTGCTTGGCCCAAGGCCCCGAGAAGCGAATCATCGTATTGCCTCCGAAATCGTTCGAGCAGCGGCGGACCTTCCCCGCCATGGATACCCAAGGAAACTCGCTGCGGTCACGCAACGAGCGCATTACACATCACCCACAGACGATCGCAACGGATCGCTTCCGCCACGTCAGATTGGGTGTGCTAGCGCTGCCTCCGGTTTGGGAGACGGTGTGAAAACTGCCTCATAGTACAAGAGCCCTCTTCTGTTCAACCTACCAGAATTACCCAAAGCAGGCAATCCCGCAGTGCGGCCAACGACACACACATCTTCAGGGGGGATATCGAGGGGCGGCGTGTAGGCAAGAGCGTACCGATGCGCTTCGAGATCGTGGTCGATATGACCGCGCCGTTGAACTGCTCTCAAGAGAGCAAAGCTTAGCCGTTTTGCACAGGTCCGCCCGCCGGGGCGCTTCGGCGCCATCGATCGGCGTAGCCTAATCGGGGCGCGCTTCGGTGTCGAGTTCCTTGAACATTACAATGCACCCCAGTTCGAATCCATCGGGGTGACAGTACTTCGTTCGGCCGCGACGTTCAAAGCCCGCCGATTCGTAGAACGGCACTGCGTTGAGCGTTGACGACAGCGTGAGTGACCGCAGGCCTGCGCTGCGCGCAAGGTCTTCGAGCGTTGCCAGGATTCGCGAGGTAATACCGCGGCGCTGAAAGTCGGGATCGACGAAGACGGCCTCGATCCGAGAGACGTTCTGGGCCAAGAGCCCCCAGCCAATCATCTGTCGGTCGAGTTCCGCCACCACGGCGTCCAACTCGACGATCACCCGCTCGAATGCGTCCGGCATGCCGGTCTTGGCCCAGCGAGCGATCTTCTGCGCATCGTAGAAGGACCGCGGGATCGCTTCGATCGCCCGAGTGCGGACGCGCCAGATCGACGCCGCGTCGCGTCGGGTGGCCGGGCGAAAGTGGATCGATGCCGTGTTGTCCATTCTGACGCACTCCGGCGAGTTGCCGACTGCCTTGCTGGTGCTTTGTCAACCTTCAGTTTTGGGGGGAACATCAACGAGTTGTGTACGGGCGGTTGAACGAGGCGGCGTACTTTGGGTGAATGGATGCTCTCGAGAACGTCAATCCCAAGGAGTACGCCACCGTGGCCGAGAGTCCCATAGCGCCGTTGGCATTTCCAGAGTCGGCGGCGAAACGCCACCACGCTCGCAAGCAGTTGGCGGCAAGGAACTTCAGCCTCCCGCGCCAAACGTGTTCGCTGGCTGCCTTTGACTTCGGTGGGCCGACCGATGTACGCCGATGGTCGTCAAGCTCGGGCCGCGGGCCCTGCAACTGGAGGCTGCCGGGCGGTTTGGGTTCGCCGACTCTCGATAGCATTGACGGCCCGCCTAGAACCGATAGATCAGATCGCAAGCCAACACCGTCTGGTCGCCGCGGCGGCCGTCGGCGTATGGGGTGTAGCCGGCCGTGTCGACGCGGTCGACGCGGACCTCGGGACGCACGGTAACGTGGTCGTTGGGCGTGTAGTTCAGCCCCACCGTCCAGGCCATGTAGTCGCCGCGGTGACGGCCGGGATCGACCCGCATGCCGTCTTCGTCCCAGAACCACTCGTAGCGCAGGCCGGCTTTCCAGCAAGGATTGATCGTGTAGAAGAGGTACTGGTTCAAGCCGTACCACTTGGCGTCGTTGCTGTCGACGCCGCCGCGTTCGTCGACGGCGTAGTCCCACTGGGCCACGTATTGCAGCCGCCGGCTGAGGCGTTGCTGCACGACCAGACTCCAGGCGGTGAGCAGATCGGTGCTGCCCGGCGGCTCGTCGCGTTCGCGGCCCAGGTGCATCGCAAAGGCGATCGCCGTGCGGCCGTCGCAGCTTGTCCAATCGGCACCGGCCAAGGCGGCGAAATCGTTGTTGTTGTCTTCCCAATTATCCCAGCCGCGGGTGATGCCGCCGTGAAACGTGATGGTTCCGAGCTTGGCGGAGCAGAGCGCGCCGGTGTGCGTAAACGGCTCGCCGTAGAGCATGGAGTAGCTGTGGGAGTAGAAGAAGTTGTCGACTGCCGGCACGCCTTCGTAGCCCAGCAGCGTGTAGAAGCGGCCGATCTTGGCCGAGAGACCGTTGCGCCAAGGGCTGGCGATTTCCAAATACGCCTGCGGCATCGTCAGGCCGTATCGCCGCGAATTCCACTTGGGCGAAAAGTCGCCGTCGCTCTCCAGGCCGCGGGCGGTGGTAAACGCCGAATCGGTCCCGTAGAGCAAGTCGACCCGCCCGCCGACGTCCCAACAGTAGCCGTCGCTGTCGGCCGCGCGTTCCAGCAACAGGTAGAACTGGTTCATCTGGTAGTCGTTCGACCGATCGTTGAAGGCCACCGGGTAGTTCGACCGGTTGCGCGGGCTGTGGGTGTTCAGCGTCGCGCCCTGGGCGATCCAACTCTCGAAACAGATGCTCCGCCACCATGGCTGGCCACACCTGCCGATCAGACCGTCGCACCCGTCGCATTGGCCGCACCCGCCACACGCCGACTCGGAGCACCCGCCGCAAGAGAACTCGTTGAGAAACTCCAGTTCGTCTTCCTCGCGAAACGGCGACCCCTCATCCTCGAAGGGGCCGTCGGCGCCGGCAGCCGGATCGTCGTCGGCCGGCGACGGCACTTCATCCGCGCCGACGTCGTCGGGCAGCATGCCCGGCGGCAGCATGCCGGGCGGAATAGCGCCCGGCTCCGGGGCCGGCGCAACGGCCGGCGCGTCTTCGCGAAACAACTCGAGCTGCTGCAGCGCCGCCGCTACGACGCGAGCGTCGTTTGAGCGTCGCATGGACGTCTCGGCGGAAAACTCTTGCTCCACGGCGCTCGCGTGGACGACTGCCGTCTCGTCGGTCACCCAGGCAACGGCGGCCGTTTCCGGGGGTGAACTGCCAACGATCAACAAAACCAGCATACCGGCGGGGCCTATCATATCCACCTCCGTGTGGAATCCTACGGGCTTACACGCGCGCCTCGGGCGCACGTCAACACACCATCGGAGGGAGCAGACGGCCCGAACAGAACGCTCGCGGCCGCCCGGCGTGGCGTCCGGCCTGTAGTCCGGCCGATCCGCACGCCGCGGGTCGAATTTCGCGCGGGCACATTGGCCCGATACCCGAAGCGCCGGCCTCGAATATCCCCCCTCACAACTTACTTCGGCGTTCCGATTCTGGGACTATTTGCTTTTTGGGCAAAACTTGCCGGATATTTCGGTGGCAGCGGCTTTGTGGGTGGCAGCAATTCTGCGGGATCTGCGGAACCCCTTGGAAGACAACCGCCAGCTACTCTTGGGGGGGATCATCCAGGAAGCCCCAATCCAGCGGCGTGCCGCGGGGGACGTCGATCTTCGCCGTGCGGCCGAGGATCTCGTCGAGATGGCGAGGGTGCAGGCCGTCGGCGGGGCGGATAGAGCGGACGTTTTCGGGCGTCAGCGGGCCGCCTGCCTTCACGTCTTCCACGACGAACAGCGAGCGCCGCAAACGGCGTCCGGCCACCTCGCTCTCCTCAGGCCCAAGCCGAATCGTGCCCAACGCCGCGTGGGCCACCTGAACCGCGTCGACCATCTCGCGAAACTCGTCGGGCTCCAACGAGAAGCCCGCGTCCGGTCCGCCGCGATCGCGGGAGAGGGTGAGGTGCTTTTCGATGACACAGGCGCCGGCGGCGACCGCGGCAACCGGCACGGCCGCCTCGAGCGAATGATCGGAAAGGCCGACCGGAACACCGAACGTCTCGCCGAGGTGCGAAATCGTTCTCAGGTTCATCTGCTCCGCGGTGGCCGGATAGGCGCTGGTGCACTTCAACAGCGCGATCTGCCGGCCGCCGGTGTGGCGGATCGTGCGAACCGCCTCGTCGATCTCTTCGATGGTCGCCATGCCGGTCGAGAGCAGAATCGGCTTGCCGGTCTTTGCCACGCGCACCAGCAACGGCAGATCGACCAACTCGAACGACGCGATTTTGTAGGCCGGAACGTCCACCCCCTCGAGAAACTCGACGGCCGCCGCGTCGAAGGGTGTGGAGAAGAGCGTTAGTCCTCGCTCTATGGCGATCCGCTGCAACTTCGGCTGCCACGACCACGGCATGGCGGCCTCGGCGTAGAGATCGTACAGCGTGCGGCCTTCCCAAACGGTCCCGCGGATGCGAAAGTACGGAGCGTCGCAGTCGAGCGTCAGTCCGTCGGCCGTGTAGGTCTGCAGCTTCACGGCGTCGGCCCCGGCGTCGGCCGCCGCCTCGACGATCGCTACGGCTTCGTCGAACTCCTGCCGGTGGTTGGCCGACATCTCGGCCACCACGTACGGCGGTTCGTTCGGGCCGATCGCTCGGCCGGCAATCGTCAGCTCAAGGTCGTTCATTGCTGCAACCGTTCAAAGACGTGGCACGGGCAATCGCGAACCGTACGGGGATCGACCCGGACAAAACCCGCCTTGGCACAGGTCCGTGCGGAAGCGAGATTCTCGTGGCGGACAATCGCCCGCAGCCGCCGGACTTCAAGGGCATCATGGGCCAAGTCGCTCGTTTCGTCCAGTAGCCGCGTGCCCAGCCCGCGGCGCCGAAAGGCCGCGGCGACGTGAAAGCTGATCTCGGCCGTGTCCGGTTCGGTGCGGTCGTAGCGGATGACGCCCAGGATCACGCCGTGGAGTTCGAGCACCCAGATGCGAGTGGCTGCGTCGGCAAGCTTGCGGCGAAACCACGCGACGTGTTCGCCCAGCGGGATGGGGTCCGTCGAAAGCGAATTGGCACGCACAACCGGGTCGTTTGCCAATCGCCAAAGCGGCAGTTCGTCGTCGGCCGCGACGGGACGCGGCCGAAGCGAAGTCGGCGGCAGCGATCCGGCGAATGCGTTCATCAAGCCGGCAACGCGTTGGGCGCCCTGTCCGTCGACCAAGCGGGCGCCGGCGGCGCTTTGGCTCATGCGGCGGTCTTGGTCCCGGCAGAGGGCCGAGAGTTCTTTGGCAATGCTCGTCGCCGTGAGTTGCTCCACCGGGCCGAGATCGACTGCCGCGCCGGCGGCGGCCATCTCGCGGGCCAACGGCGTCTGATTCTCGGCCACCGCAACCAGCAACGACGGCAACCGCATTCTCGCCAGCTCCCAGCAAGTACTGCCCGCCGCACTGACGGCCACGTCGGCCTCGGCCATCAACTTCGCCATGTTGGAAGCGTCGGCCAGCAGTTCGATCTGCCCCTTGTCGGGTGGCTGGGGCAAAGCGCACCTCCGGGCCGCCTCTCCCCACCCCCCGGCGGGGGCAACGCGCTGGGGGGCCCCTGGGAACTATCTCGGGGCCTGCGGTGGGTTTTGCCCCAGCCACCCTGCGATCTCCCACCTGCCACCCTCGCGCTGGCCGCGCCCATCACCACGGTAGCCTCCCAATCCGAGAAGTCCAACTGCTCAACGGCCTCGATCACGGTCGCGGTCAGGTTCGCCGGATCGGCCCCGCCAAGAGTGACTAAGATCCGCCGGGCGATCGGCGGCGTCTGTCGTGACGGAAGGTCCGGGCGTTGGAAGTCCGGCCGCAGCATCGCGTAACGTGTGCCCAGCAGCAGTACCGTTTGCGGATCACATGCGTATCGACTTCGCTCGGCTCCCAGGTTCTGGTTCAAAATCACGTCGGCGTCGATCGGCTTCTCGCCGAGCCCGTCGTCCACCACCAGCAGCCGGGCGCCCGTTCGTCGGAGAGATTGCCGATACGTGGCATCGAAATGGTAGCCATCCAGCGCGACCCATGTCGTATCCGAGGAGATCGCGGCAAGCGTGGTTCTGAGATCGGCCGGATCGGGGTAACACTGCCGAAGTGGAACGAACTCGGCCCCGCAGTCGCGTATTCTCCCACGAAGACCCTCGATCGGACATCGTCCCACAAAGACCACCCGACGATCGCCCGCCGCCAGCCACGCCTCGGCCAGCGTCAGACACCGCATCACGTGCCCGGTGCCCATCCGCCCAGTGCCGATCTGCCCGGCGGCGTCGGCGCGAACCAGCAGTGTCTCGGTCACGGTCATTCCTCCGTGAGTGGCTTCTGCCGGACATGGCGGTTGATTTCGGCCAGGCTCGGATCCTGCCGGATCAGCCGCCACACGTCGCGCCAATCAAACGTGTCGTCACTACCTTGGAAATGGCCGTACACCGCGCAGACGAAGCGAAGGTCGGCCGGTTCGTCGACCGTCCAGCGCCAATCGCCAAGATCTTCCGGCCCATCGACCGAGACGAGCCGAAACAGGTCGGGATGTTCGTAGAAGTAGGGCGTTACATGCGTTCGCTGATGGGCTTCGGTCGCCTCGCGTGACGCCCGGGCCAGCACGTCCGCCGAGAAGACCTCCGTGTCCAGCCCTCGCGGCCAGCGTCGCCGCAGCGTGTTCGCCGCGTAATCCGGCCGCTGTTCAACGAAGGTCTGGACCACGCGGTCGATCACGTTCGGGTCGATCAACGGACAGTCGGCCGTGATCCGCACCACGACGTCGGCCCGCTGCGTTTCGGCGGCCCGATGGTACCGGTCGAGCACGTCGTTCGGGCTGCCGCAGAAACAGGCGACGCCCAAACGGCCGCACGCGTCGACGATCGGCCGGTCATCATCCCCCACGCTCGTGGCCACCACGATCCGGTCCAACGACGTAGCCCCTTGCGCACGGCGGCAGACCCTGTCAAGCATCGACCGCCCGGCCACGTCGGCCAACACCTTGCCGGGCAGCCGGGCGCTTCCCATGCGAGCTTGGATCACGGCGACGATCGTCACGGCGTCGGCTCCGATGGCGCGGGCAGGCCGCAAACGGATCGCAACGTGGCAACAACGCGGGCCACGTCGGCGTCCGTCATTGCCGGGAAGATCGGCAGCGAGAGGATCTGCTCGTAGGCGGCCTCGGCCACCGGGCAATCGCCCCCGGCGGTAGCAAATCGGCGGCGATAATACGGATGCAAATGCACCGGGATGTAGTGCACGCCCACGCCGACGCTCGCCGCTTGCATCCGCTCGAAGACCGTGCCGCGGTCGATCCCCGCCACATCCGGGTCGATACGCACGACGTAGAGATGCCGGCCGTGCGAGACCTGCGGGCGGGTAGCCAGCGGCTGCACCCCCGGCATGTCGACGAAATGCCGATCGTACGCGGCGGCGATCTGCTGCCTTCTGGCGATCCAGCCGTCGAGCTTCGGCAGTTGGCTCAATCCCAAGGCACATTGGATATCGGTCAGCCGATAGTTCAGTCCCAACTCGGTCATCTCGTAGTGCCACGATCCGGCCCGGCTGCGCTGCAGGTGGTCGCGGGTGAAGCCATGGTTGCGAAACCGCCGCATCCGCTCGGCCGAGGCCGGGTCGTCGGTGGTGATCATGCCGCCTTCGCCGGTGGTGATCGGTTTGACCGGGTGTAGACTGAAGGTGTTCAGATCGGCCAGGCTGCCGACCGGCCGGCCGTGATCGCTGCCGCCGAGGGAGTGGGCCGCGTCGGCAACCAGTGCGATACCAGCTTCATCGGCCACCGCCCGCAGCGCTTCGTAATCGCAGGGTTGACCGGCGTAGTCGACCGCGATCGCGGCCTTGGTCTGCGGTGTGAGTTTCGCCTGCACTTCGGCCGGCCCCAGCAGCAGCGTCTGTGGATCGACATCGGCGAAGACGGGCGTGGCCCCTTGATACACCACGCAGTTGGCCGTGGCCGCGAAGGTCATCGCGGGAACAATCACCTCGTCGCCGGGGCCGATTTCCAGGGCGAACATCGCCGCGTGCAACGCCGCCGTGCCGCTGCTGACGGCCACCGCCTCGGCCGCTGCGGTGTACTCGGCAAACGCCCGCTCGAATCGCTCGACCATGGGGCCGGTTGTCAGCCAGTCGCTTCGCAGGACCTCGGCGACCGCTTGGATGTCTTCCTCCGAGATCAACTGGCGCCCGTAGGGGATTCTCGGGCGGCCCGGCTCGTCGATGGGCATCTCGCGACTTCCGTTTCTCAAGGTGCGCGGCCCTCAACAGGCTGTTACGGATCTACACAAAAAGGGGCCGCCGACAGCCGACGGGTGGTCGGCGCCGGCGGCCTTTGATAGTAGTCATCTCGCTGCGGCGAGATGTCACGGAGCGGGGGACGTCTCGCGGAGCGAGACGCCTACTATTATTGCGCCTACTGTTTACGCGTCGAGCGTATAGCCCTTGCGATACTCCGGCTTGACGATCGGCTCCAGGCCTTCGATGTTCTTGACCTTGAGGTTCTTGGCGTCCCATTCGACCTTCTCGCCCTCGCCGCCTTCCTTATTGGCGACCCAAACGGCCAGGTTGCCCAGCAGGATGGTCTCGGTCAGGCCGCCGGCGTAGTCGGCGAAGTCGGACATCGCCGGCTCGCCGCCGCGAATGGCGTCGGTCCATTCCTTGAAGTGGCCGGGCGACTGCGGGAATTCGATGTCCGAATCGTCGACGTCGCCGTAGAGCTTGTCGATCCCGCCGTAGTCGTTGCCCGAGTAAAGCTTGCCCTTGCTGCCGATCACCAGACAGCCGCTGCCGCGAGGCTGGTCGCCGTCGAGCAGTTCGGGATCGGGGCGTTTGCCGCCGTCCATCCAGGTGAACTTGATCGCCGGGCGCCAGTCGGTGGCCGGGAACTCGAACTTGATTTTCGACCACTTGGGATAACTGTCGCGGTTGTGGCCGGACGTTTCCGCCTGGACCGACGTGGGGTCGAACAGGTCGAGTCCCATGTAGGGCATGTTGACCGTGTGGCAGGCCATGTCGCCCAGCGCGCCGGTGCCGAAGTCCCACCAGCCGCGCCACGAGAACGGATGGTAGCCTTTGCCGTAGGGCCGCAGGGGCGCGGTGCCCAGCCAGAGATCCCATTTCAGGTTGCCCGGCACCGCCTCTTCGGCCGGCCGCGGCCCGCCTTGTGGCCAGATGGGGCGGTTCGACCAGACGACGACTTCCTGCGGAACTCCCAGCCGGCCGGCCTTCATCATGGCCGCCGCCTTCCGCAGGCCGCTACCGGCCGTACCCTGGTTACCCATCTGTGTGGCCACGCCCATCTCCTTGGCGACCTTGCCCATCAGCCGGGCTTCATAGATGGTGTGCGTTAGCGGCTTCTGGCAGAAACAATGCTTGCCCATCCGCATGGCCATCAGCGAGGCGGCGGCGTGGTTGTGGTCGGGCGTGCTCACGGTAACCGCGTCGATGCTCTTGCCCATCTCTTCGAGCATCTTGCGGAAGTCGGTGAACTTCTTGGCCTTCGAGAAGCGGTTGCCGGCCCCGTCGAGCCGACTGGTATCGACGTCGCAGATGGCGACCATGTCGCCGGCGCGTCCGGCGTCGGCCGAATCGCTCGAACCCTTGCCGCCCACGCCCACGGCAGCCATGGCGATGCGTTCGTTGGGCGAGTTGCTCTCCTGCGCCGAAACGCCGCCGGCAACCCAGTAGCCGATACCGGTCGCGGCGGTCGTCTTCAGAAACTGTCGACGAGTAGGTTGATGCATTACGGGAGACTCCTCTTCTTCTTATAAATCACAGGGTAAGGGGCACAGTTCGCCATCTCCGACGACAACGTCAAGCACTCACCATAGCCTCCGCGAGGGGCGTTTGCAAGAGGTTTTGCGAAAGCGTGACGCCTTCTCGACAGGGCGACAAGCGTTCCAGGACAATCCAGCGGAGACGCCGTAAGTCATGTCCTGGAAGTTACTTACGGCGCCTATAATCGAAGCGGGCACCGACCGGTGGACCCGAAGCACGTGCAGCGGTCACACGGGAGGCCGCTCCTGCGATCTTCCCGGCGAGAGTAGCCGGGGGCGGAAGCCCCCGGAGGGTCTGCACCACGCAGAGCAGCGCATCGATATCGACCGTCCGAGGGCTTCCACCCTCGCCTAATGTCGATTGCGGCGGGCGTCTGACGTCAGGGGTGCTATCGATTCACCGGCGGCACGGTGTTCGGCTGCCGACCGACGCGCGTACGCGGAGGTTCGACGACTCGCGTCCAGCCGCGGGGAACGCTCACGCTGAACGGGTCGCGGAATTGGGGCAAGAGGGCGTTCTTCTTGATGTCCCGGAACTCGAACGCGGTGCGGTCTTGGCCGCTGGGCGAAAAGAGTTGCAGGGCCTTCGGTTCGACGTCGTTGTTGGCCACGGCCAGGATCAACTCCGCCCGGCGGAAGTTCGCTGCGTCGGCCTGGTATCGCGGATAGGCCTCCAACCAGATCTGCCCTTGAACGTTCTGAGGGGTGATTACCCGCAGATAGTATCGCCGCTTGAGCTTGGCGGCCTCGGCCCCGAATAGAAACGGCAGCGGGCCGTCTTGGATCGCCTTGCCCTGCATCTCCGGCGGCAAGATATACTGCGAGACCTGTTTTGTGTGATGATTCACTTCGGAAACCGATTGGCCATTGCAGACCCAATGGTCCTCGCGCAGCGGCTCGATCGCGGCCCACTTCCCATCGCGGTAGGTCTCCTGGACGTGGAACAGCCCCCGGTCGGGCGCACCGTACTCAACGATCCCCCGGTCGATGTTCCGCGGCTTGCGCGGATCAACGACATGGCCATTGGCGCCGACACCGACCCGGTACTCCCAGCGGGTGAAGCCGCAACTGAACCTGTTCACCTGTTGCCCGCGATACTCCCAGAACCGCAGCACCTGATCCAGGTAGGCTTCGTGTTGTGGCGTCAGCGGGAAACCCTTAGGCAGCGGCAGCGACTGCATCGCCTGTCGGGGATTCATCGGCGGCGTGGCCGGTGCCGTGGCTACGCCGGGGCGAATCGCCGGCCCTTGTGGCTGAACCGGCCCGGTCGGCTGTGTCGGCTGCATCGAATACGGCGGAGTGCCGTACGGGGGGGCCGGATTCGTGGGCGTCGGATGCGTGGGGGTAGCCGGCGGGTACGTCTGCGGCGTGCCGGCCGGCGGGTAGGTCTGTGGATTGTACGTCGGGGGATACGTCTGCGTGCCGCCCGGCTGCCCGACACCCCGCTGCGTTGCGCCTGATGGTGGATACTGCGTCGCCGGCCGCCATGGCTGATTTTGCGTTTGAGCTACGGCCGCGACCGTCAACAAGAGCAGAGTCAACGACGAGCCGACAACAATTCGATGCGTCACGGGTTCCCTCCCAATGGCGGATAGACGTTCCGACACGCCGGCGCTAGCAATGCCAGCAGCGCCTCCTGCGCAGCACGGCCTCGTGTCCGAAGATGGGGCCGCATTCTAGCACGAAGGTTCTGGATGCCCTAGGGCGATTTGGGATTCTTCGCCCAGGCCGGCCGGTGTATCATGCGCGGATGAAAATCGTCCTGGTCCACGACTGGCTGACCGGCATGCGGGGAGGAGAGAAGTGCCTCGAGATCCTCTGCCGGCGGTTCCCCGACGCGCGGCTCTATACGCTGCTGCACGTGCCCGGCAGTGTCTCGCCGACGATCGAACGGCGGCCGATCAGCACGAGTTTCCTACAACGGTTTCCCGGCGTCCGGCGGTACTACCGCTGTCTGTTGCCGTTGATGCCCGCCGCGGCCGGGCGGCTGAGGATCGGAGACGACGTCGATCTGGTGCTCAGCTTCAGCCATGCTGTGGCCAAAGCCGTCCGGCCTCCGCCGGGCGTGCCGCACGTCTGCTACTGCTTCACGCCGATGCGCTACGCCTGGCACCGCCGGGCCGATTATCTCGGCAGTCATCTCGATGGTGGCGGCCCGCTGCGGCGAATCGCGGCTGCTGCGCTGGGGCGTTTTGTGCTCGACCCGCTGCGGCGATGGGACCGTGCCACGGCCGATCGCGTCACCCGCTTCGTGGCCGTCAGCCACACGGTAGCCGGGCGGATCGCCGAGTGTTACGGACGCGACAGCCGCGTGATCTACCCGCCGGTCGATACACGGTTCTATACGCCGGACGGTTCGCCCCGCGAGGATTTCTACGTCTGCGTGTCGGCGTTGGTGCCCTACAAGCGGGTCGACCTGGCGATCGAGGCCTGCAACCGGCTCGGGCGCCGTCTGATCGTGATCGGCGACGGGCCGCAGCGGCGTCGATTGACCCGGCTGGCCGGGCCAACCGTCACGTTGTCCGGCTGGCAGCCCGACGAAGAGATCCGCCGTCAACTCCGCCGCGCCCGGGCGTTGTTGTTTCCAGCCAATGAAGATTTCGGCATCGTGCCGGTCGAGGCCCAGGCGTGCGGCACATCGGTGATCGCCTTCGGCACGGGCGGAGCCACCGAGTCGATCCTCCCGGCCGATGAGTCCACGCCCGGCACCGGCTTGTTCTTCGAGAGCCAAACGCCCGAGAATCTCTGCCGTGCGATCGAGCGGCTAGAGGCCCATTCCGATTGGTTCGACCCTGTGGCGGCACGGCACCAGGCCGAGCGCTTCGCGGCCGAACGTTTCGAGCGCGAGTTGATCGACGTGCTTCACCACGAGGTCGCCATCGATCGTTTAGCCGCCGCCGGCACGGCGGCGTAACGTGCCTTTCACCCAGCACGGCCGTACCGCCGCCGGCTAAACGGAACGGCCCCTACGGTCCTTCCTCTCGAAATCGCCGGATCTCCTCGGCCAAGCCTTGGATGTCCTCGACGTCGATGTCGCTGATCACCCACAGGCCGTTCTGCTTGGCAAGCGTGTAGAGCAGGCAGACCTGCCCGCGAATCTTCGGGTCCGGCACGCGCGTGAACTCACTGGCGGCCAGCGCCCGACCGCCGTTGGAATCGATCACGAGCACCTCGGTCGGCTTCAATCCGGCGGCGATCGCCTCGCGCATGTCGTCGAGTTGCCGCAGCAGCACCTCGGCGTCTTCGTGGATCAGCCGCCGGGCAGCTTTCTCGTCACCTTCGGCGGCGGCGTCGACAAACGCGGCGATCATATCCCGCACGGCCACCTGCTCGTTGTCGGCGGCGGTCTCGCTCTCGGTAGACATAGCCCGAGATTCTTCCGGCGGATCGCCAACGTCGTCGTCGGTGCCGTCTTCGCCGTCGGGGCCGGCCGACCAGAGATGGAGCGAGGCGCCGTCGCCACGGCGATACCGAAACGCCTTGCCCCAAGGGTCTTTGGGTAACGGGTCCTTCACGTATGGCCCGTTCCATTTGCCGGAGTCCTCGCCGTCGGGAGCGGACACCAGTGCGCCGAGCCCCTGCTGTGTGTCTGGATACGTTCCCGTGTCCAAGCGATATCGTTGCAACGCGGCTGTCAACACCGCCACGGTCGCTTCGGCGTGCTTTCGCCGGGCCGCGACCGTCGACACTGAAGTAGCCGGTGTGGTATCGTCCAACTCGTCAGTCGCGCGTCGTGCGGTCCGGCCGACGACTCGGGCGGCCAACTCCAGCCGGGCACCTTCGAGGCGGCCGGCCTGAAACTCGTCGACGAGGTACTCATAGAACCACGAGAACGGGGCACCATGTTCTTCGAGGTCCTCCAGCGCCCAACGCATCCGCTCGGCCGCCCAGTCGTCGTCGAACCGCCCCTTGGCGAAGCGGCTCTCCTGGGCCGGCGTTACCGACAGCAGATGGGGACATTCCCGCTTGATCTCCTCGACGACCCACGGCAGAAACTGCTGCGTCCGCCAGCCCTCCGGCAGCGAGTCGCCGGCCTCCCTCTTGGCCGCGATCATGTCGCCGAGCAGGCGGCCGAGTTCCGCGCCGAGCACGGCGCTCTCCCACGGCTCGCACAGTCCGAGTTCCGACGCCGCCCGTCGGGCAAACTCTGCGTCGAACTGCCCGACGAACTCGACGACCGTCCGATCCAGCCGCAGACAATACGCCGGATTGCCCTTCATCGCCGACACGCCCCGATGGACTCGCTGGGCGTCTCTGTCCGTGGGACATTCGATCACGTTGATGCGGACTTCCTGGCCGCGGTTTTGGAACACGCCGTTGAACAGCCGCTCGATGCGGCCGCCGAGCCGGGCCTCGATCGGTGCGGTCTGTTCCGGCGGGACGCGGACCATTCTGGTCATTGCCCAATTCGGCGGGGAATTCGCCAGCCGCTTGAGGACAGGGCTGTCTTCGTCGGAGATAGCGTTACCGGTGAACGCCCTGGGATCGCCGGCGTCCGGCGGCGGAACGTTCACTCCCGACGGTCTCTCGACCGGCGATTCGAGATCCAAGGCCTTATCGGCCGACTTGCCCAACTCCAACTCCACCCGCGTGATCCGGCCGCCTTCGATCTCGACCGTTTTGCGGCCGCGATGGTGGGCGTCCAACTCGACCTCAACGACCATCCGCGTCACGCCCGGCGGCACGACGAACAGGCGGTCGGAGGTGCCCTCCTGTTGCTCTCCGTTGAGGAATACCTTGGCCCCGGGAGGCGTGGTTTGGACGAACAATCGCGTACTCGGCTTCTCCCGGGCTTCTACGCGGCCGTCGTCGCCGTAGAACATCCACACGGCGGCAATGCCGAGCAACAGTAACGCCGCGGCCGGTAGCACGAATCTCTTACTCATCGCAAACTCCTCTCGGGCCGAAGGCCTCTTCTCAGCGTATCAGCCGTGGTCGACGCATTCAACGGTGCGGGTGGGTCGCAACACACTGGCCTACTTCTCCCTATATGCGCCGACCCCGGAAGATCTGTCGTGCGTTCTTGGAGAAAACTGGCACGCCGCGTAGAATACAGGAATTCTCGGGCATTCCAGCCGTCACCGATCCATGAACAGCAACACGCAACCCACCCTGCTGAACCGGCTTCGCGACGGCTCCGGCACGTTGGCCTGGGACGAGTTCTTCCGGCGTTATTGGCGGCTAATCTACGTGGCCGCCCGGGGGCGTGGCTGTGGGCGGCAGACGGCCGAGGAGGTCGTGCAGGAGACGATGCTGACGGTGTTTCGTCGGCGCGACGTCTTCCGCTATGATCCGGCCCGGGGACGGTTTCGTGACTGGCTGCGGACGCTGGTCCGCAACAAGGTGGCCGAGCATCGCCGCCGGCCGTCGGAGCGGGTTCGCGCACGCGGCGGCGATACCGACGGTGGACTCGTCGAACCGGCGGCCGATGAGCCGCAGCCGGACGAAGCCTGGGAGGCTGCCTTCGATCAATCGGTGCTGGCGGCGCTGCTCGACGTGGTCCGCCGCGAAGTGTCGCCGGAGACGTATCAAGCCTTCGAGTTGGTTGCGGTCCACGAGCTATCCGGTACCCGAGCCGCCGAACTCACCGGGTTGAGCCGAAACGCGGTCTATCTTGCACGCAAACGGGTCGTCGCACGCTTGAAAGAACTCGGGGCCGGTTACCGCGACGAAGGCCAACTCGACGATCAGATCCGCCGGGCCATGCGGTCGCTGCCGGAGCCGTCGGTTCAGCGTTCGGTCACTGCGGCAGTCGAGAGAACCATGCAAAGCGCACGGGAGCCCGGCCGGTGAACGATCGCGCCAACGACTTGCCGAACGACCACGACGGCGGCCCGGATACCGACGTGCCCGAGGTGCCGGATATGACCCTGATCCGCTGCATCGGACGCGGCGGGTTTGGCCACGTGTGGCTGGCCACCAACCAAACCACCGGCCGGCTGCGGGCCGTGAAGTTGATCCCGTTGCGAGGCGCCGGCCGCTACGACCCCGCCGGCCGCGAAATCGTCTCGTTGACGCATCTCGAACGGCACTTGGGCAATCTGCACCCGAACTTGCTCTCCATCGATCACGTGGGCAAGACGGCCGAACACTTGTTCTACATCATGGACCCGGCCGACGACGCCTCCGGCAGCGGTGCTTCGGCCGAGCCCGACTACCGCCCAGCCACGCTACAGCACCGGCTCGGCGACGGGCCACTGCCGCCGGACGAGTGTCTCACGTTCGCCCGCGAGTTGCTCGAAGGGTTGGCCGCGTTACACGAGGCGGGCGTCGTCCATCGCGACGTCAAGCCGGCCAACTGTCTGTTCGTCGACGGGCGGTTGAAGCTGGGCGATTTCGGCCTGCTGACCGAGGCCCGTGGCGACGTCTCGCGGATCGGCACGCACACGTACATGCCGCCCGACGGCCGCATGGACGCCCGGGCCGACGTCTACGCCGCCGGGTTGGTGATCTACGAGATGACCACCGGACAGCCGGCCGAGAGCTTCCCGCAGCTTGGCCGACGCGCGTCGGCGGTGGCCGAGGACCCGATCCTGCGGAAGCTCAACCGGATCGTGCTACAGGCGTGCCAGCCGCAGCCGCAGCAGCGATTCGAGGACGCCCGGCGGATGCTCGCTGCGCTGGCAGCGGAAGCGTCGCCGTCGACGGATCTTCGCAGGCGTTGGATCGCCATGGCGTGGGTCGCCGCCGTGGCCGTTGTGGTCTTGGCGGTGCTGGGACTTTGCTTCGGGCCGTGGCGAGCTGCCGGCGACGGTTCGCCCGTGCCGGTCAACTTCATCACGGAACCGGCCGGCGCCTCGATCCACCTCGACGGCGAGTTGCTGCGGGACGAAGCCGGCCAGCCGCACACGACACCGTGCACCGTGCCCGACGTCCCAGCCGGGATCCATCGCACGGTCTTCAAGATCGACGGCCTCCCGGACTTGGACATCGGCCGACGCGACTACGCCCGGGTGCGCGAAATCGAGGCGTCGTTCGACGAACCGTAGGCCAGCGATGCAACTCGTCTTGCGGGTGGCTGGGGCAAATCGCAGCGGTGCCCCAGTGATTAGCCGGCCGGCTCCGTGGCGAGCGCGTCGATCGTGCCGAGCGTCGGGACCGGTGGAATCGTTGCCCTGCGTTCGCCTTCGACCGTGCGGCGGCCGATGCTGGCGTGGGTGAAGCCGAGTTGGGCCAGTTGCGACGGCTGGTAGAGATTGCGGCCGTCGACGATCACCGGGCGGTTCATCAATCGGCGGAGGACCTCGAAGTCGGGGTTGCGGAATTCCTGCCACTCGGTAACCACCACCAGCGCGTCGGCCCCTTCGGCCGTGCCGTAGGCCCGATCGCAATACGTGATCTGCTCGCCGAAGATCGCCCGCGCGTTGTCCGTTGCCTCGGGATCGAACACGCGGACCGCCGCGCCGGCCTCGAGCAATTGGCGAATCAGTACCAGCGACGGGGCCTCGCGGACGTCGTCGGTCCGCGGCTTGAAGGCCAGTCCCCAAACGGCGATCGTGCGTCCGGTCAGGTCGCCGTCGAACAGTGCCAAGAGCTTCTGCATCATGATGCCCTTCTGCGCTTCGTTCACCCGATCGACGGCCTGGAGGATCTGCGACGGAGTACCGACCTCTTTGGAGAGCGCGAGCATCGCACAGACGTCTTTGGGGAAGCACGAACCGCCATAGCCGACGCCCGGGTGGAGGAACTGGAATCCGATCCGGTTATCGTGCCCAATGCCGCGCCGCACGTCGTTGACGTCGGCCCCGAGCCGCTCGCAGAGATTGGCCATTTCGTTGATAAAGGAGATCTTGGTGGCCAGGCAGCAGTTGGCCACGTACTTGGTCATTTCGGCACTTTCCGGCGACATCACCAACACCGGATGGCCCGAGCGGAGAAACGGCGCGTGCAACTCCCGCAGCACCTCCGCCACCTGCGCCTCGCGAACGCCGATCACCACGCGATCGGGTTTCATGAAGTCTTCGACCGCGCAGCCTTCCTTAAGGAACTCGGGATTGCTGGCCGCCAGGTGCCGGACGGGCCCGCCCGAAAGACGCTCGAGCACTTCGGCGTTGGTCCCAACGGGCACGGTGCTCTTGACCACCACGATCTTCGAATCGACGGCCCGCTCGCGGATCTCGTCGGCCACGGCCCAAACGGCCCGCAGGTCGGCGGCCCCCGACTCGCTCTGGGGCGTTCCCACGCCGATGAAGATCACCGGCCGATCCTGGACGGCCTCGCCGAGGTTCGTCGAGAAAGTGAGCCGGCCGGCGCGTTGGTTTCGCTCGACGAGTTCCCGCAGCCCGGGCTCGTAGATCGGCAGGACGTTCTCTCTTAGGCCGGCAATCTTCTGCTCGTCGATATCGATACAAACGACGTCATTGCCGCATTCGGCAAAACAGGTCCCGGTGACCAGTCCGATGTACCCGGTTCCGACCATGGCGATTTGCATCTTGGCGCCTTCGTAATCAGTTGCAATAGCCGCTGTTGGCGTGGGGGTGTGTCAAGGGCCCCATGAATCAAGGGCCTATGAATCGTAGCTTGCGCCGGCGCACGGTGCGTCGACTTGATCGGCAATAGGGGGCCGGATATAATACAGTCCCATGAGGGGCCAATATCTAGTCCGTCGGTGTCCGGTCCGCGTTGCCCGGTTTGCCTGAACGGGCACGGATCGAAATACTCCGAGGTGACGCCGTGGCCGGTTCCGTGGTGTTCGACGAGCAGACCGAGATCCCCTTGGCCCTGCGATCGCTGGGGGAATTCCGCCAGTGGGCTGCTTCGGACAGCTTTCCGCAGCGCGGCCGGTTCGATTTTCTTGCCGGTAGAATCGAGGTCGACATGGCGCCGGAGGACTTCTTCTCACACGGCACGCTGAAGGTCGAGTTGCTGCGCGTGTTGAGCCAGCACGTGAAGGATGCCGGCATTGGGCATCTAGTGACCGATCGGACGCGAGTCTCGTGTCCGGTGGCCGATCTATCGTCCGAACCGGACATCGGGTTTGTTTCCCACGCCACGCTTTCTACCGACCGGGCTCGTCTGGTACCCCACGCCGCCGGCGAGCCCGGGCGATTCGTCGAACTGGAGGGCACCGCCGATCTGATCGTGGAGATCGTCAGCGATCGTTCGGTCGTTAAAGACACGCGGCGGCTTCCCGAGGCGTACTTCAAGGCCGGCGTGGACGAATTCTGGTTGGTCGACGCCCGTAGCGAGCCGTTGGCGTTCGTGATCCATCGACGCGGAGCGGCCGCGTTCGAGCCGGTGGAGTCCGACGCGGACGGATTCCGAACGTCGGCCGTTTTCGATTGCCGTTTCCGACTCGACGGCCGGCGCGACGCGCAAGGGAACTGGACGTTCGACTTCTTGCAGCAGCGGTAGACCGGTCTTCTAGGGCGCTCATCGCAACACGGAATGACGTTCCGTCGCGGCGTTCTTCCAGGGCCGGACACGAGTCGCCGAACGCCCTGCCACCTGGTCAGGGAGACAACACGGCTTCGGCTTCCTCGACGGCCGGATCGCTCTCGCCCGCGTCTGGCGCCGATGTTTGCGGCGCGCCGGTGAACTGCAACTCCGCGGCAAGCTTGGCGAGAATCTGCAACGTGCATTGCAACGCCATCATCATGTCGGTGCTGGTCAACACACCTAATGGCACATCGTTCTCGACGACCGGGAGGCAGGAGATCCGCTTCTGCAGCATCATCGTGATCGCCGTGTTCAGCGTGGTGTCGCGGGTGACCGCGATCGGTTCACGCGTCATCAGGTCCCGGGCCGTTTTGCCTTTTCGGTAGTGATAGTCCCGGTCGCTGATGATCCCCGCCAGGCGCCCGTCGCCGTCGCAAACCAAGAGATGGCGAACCGTCTCGCTCTCCATCATTTCGATCACGTCGTTGGCGGCCGTCGACGGCCGCACGGACAGCGCGCCGCGCGACATCGCGTGCCGCACCTGCGCCTCGCTGCCGAAGAGCATCGACACGTCTTGCGAGAGTATCCGCAGGATCTGCTGCCGCTTCTCGATGAAACGCTCGCGTTGCGTCTGCGGCATGCTCTCGAGCGAATCGTCCACCTCCGGTGCTTCCGAAGCCTGTCCCCGCCGATTTCGACGCATGAGGTACCAGATCACCGCTCCCGAGGCCAAGGCGAGGAACCACCCGGCGAGCTGTAGCGGCGGCAAGAACGTCGGCTCGACGTGCTTCGGTGTGGGAAGCGTCGGCTTCGACGACCCGGCCGGTGCGGTGTGCGCGGCGGTCGGCGGCGCTGTCGCCGCGATGCCGCTTTGCATCGCCGTGTCGAGCCGGTTAAACGACATGGGCGTCGACGGCGCCGCGGCGTAATAGGCCAACACACCCGTGCCGACCACCAAGCTGATCAACAACGCATACTCGACCGTGGCGGCCCCGCCAGTGCGAAACACGGCGCGACGCAGGAAATCCACGGTGGCAGGGCCGGAAGGCTCACGTCGGTGGCGGGTCATTCAGGGCTCCCCTCTCTCGCAAGGTTGCTTGGCGGGCATAGCTCGATGCGGCCGACCCCGGCCACATGCAGTGTGTGCCACGTTGGCCTACGCCCAAACCAAGCATAGCTCAGAAATTGCGACCAACCATACCGCGCGACCGCTGCAATCGCGCCACGTCGGCGGCCGGCGGCTGGGACAACGGGGCGTGCGAGCCTCGGCCGTGGTGTCCCATGCCCGTCTCCCCGACGGCGACGACGTTGACAATCGGTAGCCCCAGGGGTACGTTCGACCGGAAGGGGGCCCGTTGGCTCGGAAGGGGGCCCGTCGGCTCCTGTCCTGTTATGGTCGAGGCGTTTCGATGCTGCGTTTGAGTGCCGCCAGCCGTATCGGGCCGCCGTCGAGGCGGGCCGTCGGCGTCTGCGCGGTGATCGTGGCGATGGGAGTCGCCGCCACGTTGACACTCACCGGCCTGGACAACCGCCCCTTCTGGGACGACGAAGCCAACACGGCCATCTACGGACGCAACCTGCTTAAGCACGGACGCCTGACCGCGTTCGACGGCACCAACGTTGTCGGCTATTCGTTCGGCGGGGCGCTAGGCGAAGACCTCGGCCCCGAGCTGCGCGTGCCCGCGCTGCCCGCCGTGGCAGCCGCGGCGGGAATGGCCGTTTGCGGCCAAACCACTTTCGGCGGGCGGGTCGTGTTCGCGCTGGCCGGGGTCGCATCGCTGGGGCTTCTCGCCGTGTGGCTGCGGCGCCACTTTGGGCGGCGTTTCCCCTGGTGGATGCCCGCGCTGCTGGTGGCCCTCTGCCCGGCGTATCTGCTCTACGTGCGTAACTGCCGGTATTATGCGTTGGGCGTGACGTTCACGTTGTTGGTCTGGGTGTTTTGGGCACCCGGCGACACCGGCACTCGAAACCTGCCCAAGCGGGCGGCGCGGCGCCGTGGGCTGTGGCGATACTCCGGGGCGGCCACCGCCACGCTCCTGCTATTGGGCACCCACTACCTCAATGCGGCGGCCGCGTTGGCCTCGTTGCCGTTGTTCCTGCTCGACCGGCGTTACCGGCAGCGACAGCAGTACGTGCTGTTGGGCGTGATCTACTCCGCGGCAGCCGTCTACGCCGCGTGGATCCTCATCGTCGCGAATCCCTTTGCCACGCAGTACGTCTCCGGCGGAAACGCCCTGCTGGTCTCCGGCAAGCGGCTCGATCCCTGGCCCCATTTCTACATGAACCTCTGGCGACTGTTGCGCGATCTGGGCACCCACGAGTTCTTTCCCTGGTGCCTGGTGCCCGTATTGGCGGCGCCGTGGATTTCGCGGAAGTTCCGCCGCTTGCGCCCGCTGGCCACCCGTGGCGGACTGCTGGTGGCGGTCACGCTGCTCTACGTGATCCTGGCGGCGTGGCTCACCCCGGCCGACATGGGCCAAGGCCCGTTGGCCGAGATGCGCTACGTGGTTCCGCTGATCGCCGTCGGCGCGGCGGTGGCGGGCGTTGCATTGGTGATCCTCTGGCACACCGCTTGGCCGCTGGCGCCGGTGGCGTTCGCGCTGCTCGTCTTCTCCAACCTGTTGCATCTGGGCTTTCTCGTCCCCCGCCGCGACCATACCAGCCCGCTCTGGCCGCCGACGCTCTATCGCTACGTGGCAGAGATTCGCGCCGGCCCGGACGCCGACGACTGGGCGATCTACGAAATGCTCCAGGAACTCTCGGCGCGAAACGACAAGGCGGCCGTCCGCGTCTGGCCCGGCCATCTGGCCTACCCGGCGATGTTCTACGCCCCGAACTTACGCTACTGCGATCAGTTGACCGTGGCCAAGCGGCTGCGCGACGATCTGCTTCTGGAACTCCGCGAGCGGGACTATCTGTTCAAGGAGACTTCCGAACCGGACGTCGTTCTGGTCGTCGCCTCCCGCGTGCGTCAGGCCTGCGATTACCTGCAACTACAGTCGGGCGCCGACGCCTACGAGTTGACCGCCGCGTTGGCCTCGCGCGCCGATTGCACCTGGAAACCGGAGATTCCTTCCCGGTTCTTCTCGCCTCCGCCGGCCGATTGGCGGCAATTCCCGGGCATGGCCGTGCTGGTCAAGCGGTCGTCGCCGTTGGCCGGCGATCCGGCCCTGCAAACCGATCCGCACGACGCCGACGCCCTCTACCGTCTGGCCGTAACGCTCAATCAGGCTGAAATGCCGCTAACCGTTCGCGAGCCGCTAGAGCGCGCGCTGCAGATCGCCCCGGACCACGCCGAAGCCAACTTCCTCATGGGCATCATGCTGGCCGCCGACGGGGATCTGCCCGGGGCCATCCGGCATTACGAAACAGTGGTTCGCTCCGACCCGACGCACGTCGGCGCGCTGATCAATCTGGGAGACGCCCGAGAGAGATCGAACCAGGACGACGAGGCCAAAGCGTGCTTTCAGGCCGCGTTGGCGATCGATCCCGAGTCGCAGAAGGCCCTCTACAACCTCGGAAAACTGCTGGCGAAGCAAGGCGAATTCGACGGCGCCGTCTACTATCTCAACGAAGCCCTGCGGGTCAATCCGAAGCACTACTATGCCCACCTCACACTCGCCGGAGTGTTGGTAACCCGCGACCGCGACGCCGCCGTCCGGCATCTGCAAGCGGCCTACGAGCTCCTTTCGCCGGAAGCCCGTGCGACCAGCGACATCCCGCAGAGGTTGAAGGAGTTGGGGGCTTCGCCGTAGATCAAAGGGCGAGCGGGGTGCCATGGTCCACGCTTGCGTGGCCATGTTGTGTGACGTGTTGCCATCTAACGAGCATGCCCACGGCGAGCGTGGGCATGGCACCCAGCCCCGTAGATCCAAGGGCGAGCGGCGTCGCGTCGGTCTTCGGCATACGGCCGCAGAAGTTGCCCGTTCGTTTTTCCGAAAGCCAACAATAGGCGACTGGGCCGCACGCCCCGAATGGCCGAAGTCCCCATTTGGCAACATCTTGCACGTTTGCCGCGATCTGCTTTGCCGATCGATATCCGAGTTTTGCACCGCCCTAAGCCCCAGGCCCGCTGCCGGTGGGCCGATCCACGTCGCCACAAGGCGTTGCCGGGCCGATGGTTGCGAGTCTTCGCCCGGGGTTGACGCACTGCGTTTCCTAGATGCAGTGAACGCCCCTGTCCAAATGGCAACTCGTTGCCGTGCCGTGCGTTGTGGAGTTGTTGACCACTTTCAGCCGGCCACCGGGCAACAAAAACCAACAATCCCGCCCCGCCCGCCACGCGACGGCCATCGCGCTGGTGCCGATACGACTTGTCAATGAGCAATCGTCGTCTATTGGTACGTGTACGCATATATATCCCGATGCGTCGTCGGTTTCAAGGTGAGGATTCGAGCCACGCGCGTTCGATTGGCCGTAGTGTTTGGCTTGATACAATCGGGAGGCACACGAGCCGATTCCGTGTGTATTCTCACGCCTCTTGTTGTTGCACAACACGGACGCCTTTCCGAATTCGGTTCAACGGATGGAAACGGTCTTTGCGGAAGATCGCCCATGCCACCCGCGGCATTCTTAAGCACGTTTCTGAAGGAAGAGGGAAGCCCCCTCGCTAGGAGGAGTGGCACCACAAAGGGCCTCTTTCGCAGATATCGTCGCTCGCTCTGCATAATCTGGCCTCCCCGCCTTTCAAAGCGATCGTCCACACGCGACAATGCATATCTTGGGACTTCCCTTCATGTAGCATTGCCATGTGGAACTGCAGCAATCCAACCCGACTGAATGTCCAATGAAAGAGACCACGACCGGCGCCGATGATCGGCTGTTCTTCAAGCGTTCCGCCATGGTGTTGTTCGCTCTTGAGCAGTCACTTGGCAGCTATGTCCGAGAGAAGGTGAGCGAACTGGATGACCTACCGAAGGCCCAGACCCAGAAGTTCCGTGAGGGGCCGAAGAAAGTTGAGACGGTAGACGGGCTCATCCAGGAAACGTACGTGAGCGAAATTCTGGACCTTGCAATCGCAGCAGCGACCATGGCAAGCGACCTTGAGCCACTGCAAACCCTCAAGAAGCTTGCCGATTGCCTTGAGCTTTTTGACATCCGCAACGCGATTGCACATCCAAACCGTCCTTTTCCCGATTGCTACTGGTACCGTCTTGCAGCCATCGCAAACGACCCGGCGATGGCCGTCTTGGGGTTCAATGCCGTCAAGCACGCTTTTGAGTCTGCGATAGCCGACAGGATAACGCTGCCACCCGAGGACTGGTTTTCTATCTCGGCGTTCACATTGCCGAACAACTTGCCGAAATCGCTTGACCATGAGATTACAGGGCTCATTGGCCGCAATAGGGAAAAAAGGGAGCTGGGCAAGACGCTAAAGAACCGTCGATATGACTTGATCGCACTTGTTGGGCCGGGGGGAACGGGAAAGACCGCGATTGCTCTAGACTTACTTCGTGACGCAGCTCTTGACCCTCGCACTTGCGAATGGGCGGACGAGATTGTGTTTGTGACTGCGAAAACGGAGCAACTGACGAAGGACGGGCCAGTTCCGATCGACAATCCAATAGTGTCTATCGATGAGGTGAAGGCTACTATCGCCCGCGAACTCGTGGCGAGTAATGAACTGGAGGATGCAGAGACACTAGAGCGAGTGGCGGAAGAAGTTGGCGAAACGAAGGTCTTCCTTTGCCTAGACAATCTCGAAACGTTGCTTCGCGACCATCCTGCACCATTTGACGAGTTCTACGAAAAACTACCGAAGAGTTGGCGGTTACTCGTAACCAGCAGAATCCCGGTCGATTCGGCAAAGAATATCTCTATCGACCGGATGCAAGTCGATGCCGCTGGTGCTCTAGCCCGGAAATATCTGCAAAATCGAGGTGGTGCCCCATTGGAACCCACGTTGTTTGAGCAGCTTGTCGACAAGACGGATCGAAACCCGCTGGCTATTCGTGTCAGCGTCGACTGCTTGGTTTCTGGCCTTGATGTTGCAACGGCCTTGTCCCAAACTCGCGAGAATATCCTTGAGTTCTCCTACACGAACCTCCTGAAGAATCTTCCATCAACTGCCAACCAAGTCTTGGAGTGTCTATTTGCTGCAAATCGCAAGCTGACCCGGCATGAAGTGCGTTCTCTGTTGGACGAAGACATTGACCAGGTTGCGGTCGGCTTACAGTCGTTGCTGAGGACAAGCCTCATCACGAGACATGCTGATGAGAATATCGAATCGTATGGGCTCAGTTCCTCCGTTCGGGATCTACTGCTCAGACACCCGTTAGATGATGGCACAAGATCCAGCGTATTTCGGAAGCTTGCTGAACAGCACAGCACAATCCAGCGGGTGCGGTCTGACGCCCGGAAGGACCCGCTGGACAAGGCGTATATCGCCACTGAAGTCGAGTGCCCTGATGCCCTATTGCACGACATCTTCCAAGCCTTCCAGATGATTCGCAGAAGAGCCGCGAAAGCTGAAATGGCAGACCATTTGGAACGATTGAGGAGCGAGTGCAAAACGCATTCTGAGCCAGCTCTGTTCAGAGCTGTGGCCGCTCTTCTCTTGGAACTCAACGACCGTGATAGCGCCAGGCAGATCCTGGAGCTTGCGAGAGAACGGGAGGCACTGGACTCTTCTGCACGGCTAATGCTAGCGGAACTCTATAAGGACGAACGTCGCCATGAGGAGTGCTTTGACGTTAGCAAGCCACTCCGAAGCGAGGGATGGTTTGCACCGCACGCGACTGATCGGTCAAATCTGAGGCGCCTCGCCAATGTCACCTGGCTCGTAGGAATCTGGCTGGAAAAGGCGTTGGAGGAGATTCCAAATCTGCAAGATTGGAACCAGGATCCGACATTGCGAGCAACGAAGGGATGTATGTACGCCACGGCGCTGCGTAGGTTGCTCGAGCGTGAGACTGATGCAAGGCAAGCCGGTAGCTATATCAAAGAGATGATCTTGTGCCTCGACCAAATCATTCGAGCTGATGGATATCTCGGGTTCGTTGTTGCCGAATCCGTAAAGGCGATCAAGGAGATCTCTCGCAAGACCCGTTCGGTGAATCTTGAACGTGATGAGGCTCAGCCCGTGATTGAATTTGCAGGCACCCATTTGCAGGCATTGTGCCAAGTGCATTCGAATGTGGCGGCGAGTGACGCAAGCATTCAGCAGTTCATTCACGCGATGAATACACAGGCTCAGGCATTGGGATTGGAAGCAATAGGCCAAAGCTTCTCAGAATTCACTGATGATCCAGTCCTCGCTGAATATGGGTATATTCCAGTGAAGGTCTACGCACCGGCGGTTAGCCCTTCTGGCTCACCGCGGAACTACGTGTTCGCAGAGGATTCCGAGGGGACTCAGTACTATGTCTCGAAGCGAGTGTTTCAAGAACCGCAACGGTTTTCGGAGTTGAAAGTGGGGGACTCTCTTCTAGTGCGTCCCCGTGACGATTACGACGAGGGGCGAGCAATACCCGTTCAGGATGCGATTACTGGCGAGTGATTGACGGTGTGGCTCCGCCACGGGAGGTTGGGGCGAGTTAGTCTACCGATTGTCGAGCAACGGTGGGTTCGACGACGTGGGCGTACAATCGCCCCTTGATGATCTGCCGGTAGTCGATCGCCACGCCATTCCGCCCGACGGTGTTGCTCGATGCAACCTCTTGGGACTTCGTCCCACCGGTTCAAGAACCTGCTCATTATACACAAGTCGCCAAAGAGCGAGTGGCGCGGGGCCACTCGCAATAGGTATTGCGCCGGTCTGATTTGCGCGGACAATCGGTCTGTTGTTGGAGGCGACCGATTCTCGCGGGATCAGGAGCGCATGAACTGATGGAGATTATTGGCCGTGACCCGGCAGGACAGAGGGGCAGCGACGATGCCTCGTGGGCGGACGTCGAGTTCGCAGATGCCGATCTGGGCGACCGCAGGTTGAATCGACGCGTCGTGCGCATCGCCAAGTCGCTGGCCGCCGCGCCAAAGGAGAGCATTCCCACCGCCAGCGACGGACTCGCGGAAACGATTGCGGTTTATCGATTCTTCGACAACGAAAAGGTCACGCTTCGAAAGGTGCTCAAGCCGCATGTCGAGCAGACGCACCGACGCATGCGAAAGCATCCGGTGGTGCTGGTGGCCCAAGACACCACGGAACTGGACTACACGGGCTGCCGAAATCGCAACCGCGACGCCGGGCCGATGAACAGATCGCCGTTGCAACGGGGATTTTACCTGCATCCTTCGATCGCCTGGACTCCCAAAGGCGTGTGCCTGGGAACGCTGCACGCGAAGATCTGGGCACGCGACATCGAGACCTTCGGCACGAGTCGGGCAACCGTCAAGAACCGGCCCTTGGAGGAGAAGGAGAGCTATCGATGGATCGAAGGCTGGGATGTCATGACGCAGGCGGCTCGGGCATGTCCGGACACGCAGGTGATCAACGTCTCGGATCGCGAGTCGGACATCCACGCCTTGCTGTTGAAGGCGACCAACGATTCCACGCCCAACGCGCATTTCGTGATCCGGCAGCGCGATGATCGTGCCCTGCCATACCACGTGGACGATCCGGACTCGCAGGCGTACAAGAAAGTCTCGTCCGTGTTTCCCGAGGCGGCAGTGCTCGGCACGATCACGATTCAGACAACTCGAACGAGAGAGGCCCAATCGCGGCTGGCGACGGTGGAAATCCGCTCCGCCACGGTCGTGTTGAAGAGCCCGAAGCTGCGGCGTCGCGACGCGGAAACGGAGGTCACCGTCGGCGTGGTCTGGGCCGTCGAGCGTGATCCGCCGGAAGGCGTGGATGGGATCGAGTGGGTCTTGTTCGCCGATTTGCCCTGCGAGACGTTGGACGAGGCGGTGCAGGTGGTCGAGTATTACGCGGCCCGATGGGGCATCGAGGTCTTCTTTCGCGTGCTGAAGAGCGGTTGCGAAGTCGAAGAGCTGCAACTGGAAACGAAGGATCGGTTGGAGCCGTGCCTGGGGCTTTACCTGATCGTGGCACGGCGGATCCTGCACCTGGTGATGATGGGCCGTCAATGCCCGAACGTGCCGTGCGACGTGTTGCTAGCCGAGTCGGAATGGCAATCGGCCTGGCAGATCCGCAAGCGAACGTCGCCGCCTGCCGCGGCCCCACCGCTTGGCGAAATGGTCGCGATCATCGGTTCCTTCGGCTGCCACCTCGGCCGCAAGAGCGACGGCCCGCCAGGCCCGAAAGCCATCTGGATCGGCCTTCGTCGGGTCATGGATTTCGCCCTGGCCTGGAACACTTTCGGCCCAAAATCCAAACGCGGCAATCCGCCGGACGAGTGACTTGTGTATAATGAGCAGGTTCAAGAACCGGTGCCACACCCGTGCGGCGGGAAGGCCCGTGAATGGGCGTGAGAGGGGCGGCAAACCGCTTCACTCTTCCTCTTCCGGCTGGTCCACAATCTCCTCCGGCTTCAGCTTCCGCAGGCGGATGTTTCGCAGGGCGGCTTTGGTGTCCCACGAAGAGACGCCCAGCGGCTTGCAGAGGTCGACCTCGAAGCGGATGTCGAAGCGGTGGCCTTCGCGGACTTGATCGACGACCTGCTCGTCGTCGATCCAGGCCTGGATCTTGGCGTCGGTCACGCGGATGCGGACCTTGTACCACTGGTTGTCTTTGAACTCGCGGAACGTGGTTGTGGGGTTGTCTGAGGCGTCGTAGAAATCGACGTTCGAGAGGCCCACGACCGTGCCGCCCCAGCCGCCGACGACCAGCGAGCAGGGGTCTTTGCCGACCGGGAAGGTCGTCGTACAGAAGAAGTCGGCCCCGCTGAGCCGCATGCCCTCCAGTTCCAGCTCGTAGTTGTTCCGCAGCACCTCGCCCGTGTAGGTCACGCCCGACATCGACGCGCCGACCTCTATCACGATTTGGCCGTCCTCGACCGTCACGTCGCCTTCGCCGCCGAACTTGGGCACCTTCCAGCCGTCGAGTGTCTTGCCGTCGAAGAGGCTCTTCCAAGCGAAGGGATCCGGCGGCGCGGGTTCGGCGGACGTGCGTGCCGACCGTACGGCACGGAGCCGGCCGACGATCTGTCGAAGCGGACGGCTCGCTTTGCCGCGCCGCAGACGAAGGGCGTCGCGAACCGTGCCGACTGGCCGGCTATCGCTGCTTGCCGCCGCGGCCGCTTCCTCCGCGGGTGCCTCGGCCGCCGCGTCCTCGCTAGGGCTACCGATCGCCGGACGTGCCGGTGGCATCATCCAACAAGCCGCCGCCACGGCCGCCAGCATGAGCTTCTGCCCTATCGAACCGAAAGTGAAATGTCTGAATCGCTGCATCATGGCTATGTACTCCTCCTAGATTGTCTTGTCGGCGAACTCCGCAGCACCGCCTTACCCTAGCTAATCTGCCATATCCGCGGCGGGAAGTCCAGTGTGGCCGTCTACCGGGCGTCCGATGCCGGTTGTCCGGGCGACGCGTCGAGCACGATGGCTTCATCCGGCAGCAACACGGGGATCCCGTCGACAATGGGGTACAACAGCGTGTCGTCCTCGCGGACGAGCCCCCCCTGGAGCGGATCTTCGACCGTTTGCCCCCCCCGATTGAGGCACTTCCCCTCGGCGACCGCCCGGTTGACCTGGGCCAACAACTCGTCGTTGGCCAGACGCAACGTGGTCTGATTCTCGGGGCAGACGAGGATATCCAACAGCTCTTTGTCGATCATGGGTCCCACCTCGAATGAAACAGCCTCCGCGCCCCACCACCCGGGGGCGTCTACCGCGACACCCCCTAGGATGCCAGATCTCGGCTCGCTCTGCAATCCGGCACACGGCCGGAAGGCTGCCACAAATGACCTTGACCGGGAGGCGTGCCGCTGCGTATAAGCCTGCTGTCGTGAGCAAGTCGAAGATCCGTCTGCAGGAAGCCGCCGATGCCCGAGACATCGAATTTTGAGGACGCCGCCCAAGAGAAACCGCCCTCTCTTGCGGGAGAGTTCTGGCTGTTCCTTAGAGACAACAAGAAGTGGTGGCTATTGCCGATCCTGCTCCTGCTGGGCGCAATCAGCCTGCTGGCCCTGGGCATGGGGACCGGCGCAGCGCCGTTCATCTACACGCTGTTCTGATGGGCCCCCGGCGCGTCGGGCACGATCGCCCACGCGCCCTCCCGACGGCGCAGCACGTGACGGTGCCTATCGTCAAGAGCAAGTGAAGGCTACACAGGCTTGCCGGAAAGCGGCTGCCGCTTGGCGCGCTCGCGCGACCGCCTGCGGCGCGGCGGCTTGGCGGTGCCCCAGTCTTTGGTGAGCGTCTCGAAGACCTCGGGCGACTCGTAGCGGATGATCGATCCTCCTTCCGGCATCGGGCCGATCAGCCCGCGAAACACGGGCAATCCCCGCAACTCCAGGTCGGTGCTGCAATCGTCCACGCCGATCTGCGAATGGCGCCGCAGCAGGTCTTCCTCGGAATCGTAGTCGCGAATGCGGATCTGCCCGTCGGCGCCCCGTGTGACAACTCGGAAGGTGTCTTTGTTCATAAAGGAGGTTCCTTGAATGTCTCTATGTGGCCGATATTCGGTTTCTGGTCTGGGGCGACCCCGAGTATGCGAGAGTCCGCAAAGGCGATCGGCTTCCTCGTGCACGGCGCACTCGACGAGAGGAGCGATGCCTAGCCCAACGTATCGGCGCGTGGACAGCGACGCGCGGAGGCATTCTGCCCAGCCCGACACAGCGGCGTCATTCGCAAGAACCCGCACATCGGGCACCACGGCCACTCTCGATACGAGCCGCGTCAATTAGAAGCCCGCCGGAACGGTGAAACCGGTTTTACCGATTGCGGCCGCCCGTCATCTCCGATTCCACCGTCAATGACCACCATCCCGCCTACAACAGACCGCAAAAGAGATCTGCCCCCACCGATCCGCACGGCCTGCTGAACAAATCGGCCCCGCACGACGTGCAGACGCCGAGCGCGCCGCCCACTTCGCCGAGAGAGGCCCTCTTGAACGGTCGAGCAGGTCAAGCTAGACTACCACAGACGGCCGGAGGGTACGCGAATTGGTTAGCAGCCTGACTCGAAATCAGGTGCCGGCTTGCCGGTTGAGGGTTCGAGTCCCTTGCCCTC
>CAYYNP010000030.1:0-50634 GCA_964472545.1 uncultured Planctomycetaceae bacterium
CCGACGGAACGTCCAATTGGCCCCAATCGTCAAGGCCCCAAGCAACAAGCGAGCCATCGTCGCGCAAGGCCACTGAATAGCCGTTACCCATGCTGATCTTTGCGTAATCGTTGCCCGCGGGCACGCTTGCATACTCGTTCCCCCAGCCGACCAAGGAGCCATCGGCGCGGAGTGCTAGGCTCGCCCAAAACCCCGCCGCGACCGCGACGTAGTCGTTGCCCGGCGGCACCGTCGCCTGGCCAAAGAAGTCATCGCCCCAGGCCACAATCGATCCGTCCGCCTTCAGCGCCAGGCTGTGATCCAGGCCGGCCGAAACAGCAACGTAGTCTTGACCTGCCGGCGCGTCGGTGTTGCTGCTGCCCCAGGCGATGACTGTGCCGTCCTCCCGTAACGCCACGATGTGCCCGCCGAACAGGCCGATGTCCGTGAAGTCGTTTCCCGTTGGCAGGTCATCGATCCAAGACCCATCGCGACCCCACGCGACCAGCGAGCCGTCGGCCTTCAAGGCCACACCAAAACCTGCCCCACCCTGCGCGGCCACGAAGTCACTGCCGGCGGGTATCTCCAACTGGCCTTTCGAGCCGTGCCCCCAAGCCCGCAGCACGGCGGCCTGGGCTTCAGATGCGAGCCCGATCGAGAGTAGCAGCGTGACGGCTGTCACAAGATGCCGCTCGAATTTTGGATCGTTGCCTTTCATGGTTCCTTCTCCTGCGCCGATGTCCGTACGCCGGCCCCATTGTCTATTCTACTCACCCAGGCCGGTTAGCACCAACACGCTCTCCGTTGCCAGGGCCGAATCATCGCCGGAATCTCCGCCGGGAGGGGCTCCCTGTGCGGCCACGTCATCGAGCCCGGCAAAGACCGGTCCGCCGGATGCCGATTCCCCGCCGGCCAGTGTGATCGTACCGTACTCGAGCGGCTCGCCGTAGCCGGTGACGAACTCCAGCACGAAATCGGTCGTCTCCAGACCGGTGGCGGCGATTGCGCCGAGGTCGAGCGCCGAGTACGTCATCGTCGCACTGAAGCTCGCCTCGCCGACCGCGTCTTCGTGCCGGGTGAGCAGATTGTAGGCGCTGCCGGCGGGCAGGATCTCGTCGAGATCGGCCAGATCGTCGCCGGTGAAGTTGTCTGCACTGATCAGGTTCCAGCAGAGGACCGAATCGACGGTGATCTCAATCTCGCCGGTCGAGTCGTCGTAGACCGCCGAGGCCGAGCCGGAACTCGACTCCATCGCGCCCCCGCCCTTGGCCTGCTCTTCGGTGAGTTCTTTGATCGCCTCGTCCCAGGCGGCCGCACTGAGCGACGGCCCCCCGCCGCCCTGGGCCGACTCGCCCCCTCCCGAACCGTTGAAGTTGGTGATCAGGTCGGTAATATCCTGCCCGTCCACGTTTCCGTCGCCGCGGCCGAACGAGCCGCCGGCCGTGTCGTTGTCGGTCCAGAACCGGTCCGGCGGATCGCCCGCCTTGTTGAAGTGGGTGATCAAGAGGGCGATGTCCGCCCCGCCCAAGTTACCCATCTCAATCGGCGCAATTGTGGGCATTACGTTGCAAGTCCGCGTCGCCGGCGGAGAAATAGGGCGAGTGCGGTGGCGATGGTCAGCGTGGTGAGGGAAGTGAGCGTGGGCGGCTCGGGGACAAGGATTGCGTAGCTATGAGCGTCACCAGCGGCGATGGCGAGGTAGCCGGTACCGGTCGGCACGTCGATCTGGCCGTACCTGCTGTGCCCCCATCCGACGATTGACCCGTCTTCCCTGAGCGCGAGCCCGTGAGTATGTCCGGCAGCGGTGTCCACGAAGTTAGCGCCTGGGGGTACATCCAGTTGCCCCCACGTGTTCGAACCCCACGCCACGAGGGACGCGTCCTCGCGGATCGCAATCACGTGGCTCGTGCCCAACTCGACCCGTAGGACTCCACTAGCGTTTGGAGGCGCGGCATGCTGCATCCCCCAAGCCACGATCGTTCCGTCCGCTCTAAGCGCAGCGCTAGACCACATGCCCGCGGCAATTGCGATGTAGTCGCTGCCGCCGGGCGTCGTCGTCTCGCCAAACGAATTGCTACCCCATGCGACGATCGAGCCATCCGACCTCAACGCGAGGCTGTGGCTGTCGCCAGCAGCGATCGCCACATAGTCTCTTCCGGCTGGCACGTCGGTCTGGCCCTCGTTATTGTTGCCCCACGCGGCAAGCGAACCATCCTCGCGCAGAGCGATTACGTGGGAACTGTACAGCGAGATCTCCTCATAGCCAAGGTTGGTCGGCACGTCGCGTAGCCATGGGCCCTCTCGGCCCCACGCAACCAACGACCCATCGGCGCGCAGCGCCACGCCCAATCCGGTGCCCGCCGCCACGCGCACGAAGTCTTGTCCCGATGGCACTTCCGTCTGCCCGAAGTCATTGAGGCCCCATGCTTGGAGCATGCCCGCACGCGATTCTCCCACTGTGCAACTCCACAGTACGAGGATGGTGCTCAGCGCTGCGTAGTGTTTAGGGCGCGGGAAGTTGGGCTTCATTCTGCCTACTCCAGTGAATCAGCCGGCACATTGGCTCAGACTTCATTATCCTCGCGATGGCTCCCGCCTGCAAGCTTCTGCCATGAACACGGTTGGTCACTCGCCAGTTGCGGTGAGCACCAACGCGCTCTCCCTCGCGCCGATCGACACATCTCGCGAATCTCTGCCGGAAGAAGCGCTCTGTGCGGCAAAGGTATCGAGTCCGTCGAAGACCGATCCGCCGGAGGCCGATTCGCCGCCGGCGAGCGTGATCGTGCCGTACTCGAGCGGCTCGCCGTAGCCGGTGACGAACTCTAGCACGAAGTCGGTCGTCTCCAGCCCCGTGGCGGCGATCGCCCCGAGGTCGAGCGCCGTGTACGTCATCGTCGCGCTGAAGCTGGCCTCGCCCACCGCGTCCTCGTGGCGGGTGAGCAGGTTGTAGGCACTGCCGGCGGGCAGGATCTCGTCGAGGTCGCCCAGATCGTCGCCGGTGAAGTTGTCGGCGCTGACTAGGACCCAACAGAGCACCGAGTCGATGGTGATCTCGATTTCGCCGGTCGTGTCGTCGTAGACGGCCGAAGCGGAGCCGGAACTCGACTCCATCGCGGCGCCGCCCTTCTCCTGCTCTTCGATGAGTTGTTTGACAGCCTCGTCCCAGGCGGCCGCACTGAGCGAAGGTCCGCCGCCGCCCTGGGCCGACTCGCCCTGCCCCGAACCGTTGAAGTTGGTGATCAGGTCGGTAATATCCTGCCCGTCGACGAAACCGTCGCCGCGGCCCAACAGGCCGCCGGCGGTGTCGTTCTCGGTCCAGATCCGGTCCTGGGGATGGCCCGGCTTGCTGAAGTTGATGATCAGATTCGTGATGTCCTGGCCGTCGATCCATTTGTCGCCGTTACCGTCGCCCCCGACGGCGATGTAGACGTCCGCGTCGACCTTGGTGATGGTCGGCGAGCCCGTGTAGGTCGCGCCGCGGAAGAAGGCGCCGATTCCGATATGACTCTCTCTGTCGGTGGTGGGCGGCGCGGCGGCGAATTGGTTCGAGATCGAGCCGGAACCGGTAGCCACAATCAGCGGGTACGTGACGTCAGTGCCCACGTTGTCCTCGTCGACCAGGCTCATCGAGAGCGCCAGGTCGACGGAATTCTGGGGGATCGTCACCGTTCCCGCTGTGGTGATCATCCGCCCGGGTGCCTCGCCGCCGTCGTCCTCGGGCGCCTCGGTCAACCGGTCGGCCAACTCGATCGAAACCACGTCGCCCGTCGTGAGCTCCGCGCCGGCCGCCACCCGCAGCCCGGCCCCCTGCTCCAGCATCAGCGTGCTGCCCACCTCGAGGTCGGCCTCCACGACCAGGTCGGCCTCTACGACCAGCAGACTGTCCACGTCGACGGCCTTGTCGAGTGCAACTCGGCCGCGGTCGATCACCGCGTGATGCGTGGACAGACGGGGGTATTGTGTCCAGGTTGTTCCATCAGACTTCATCCAACGCGTATTGCTCGTCGTTTCCGGATACACCGGGGCCTCACTCCACTTCCGGTCGCCGTTGGTGTTCCACCAGGAGTCCTTGTCCCAGAAGTAGACGTTGTTCGGGTGGACGGTATAGAGGTCGTAGCTGATGAAGTCGGGCACGGTGGCCGGGGTGCCGGTGTTGTGCAGGTAGACGGTGTCGAAGCCGACCGCCGTGTTCGACCAGTTGGTACCGGAGTGGAGCCGGGCCGAGTTGTATTCAGTCTCCAGTGTGTTGGTTACGCCGCTCTGGTAATAGAGGTGGGCCGTGCCCGCGCCGCCGGTCGTCTCGACGGTCACCTCGTCGAAGTCGCTGCCGACGATCTCGACCCCGGCGAGCCCGGCCCCGTGGGCCTGAAGGCTGACCGAGTTGTGGTACGCCCGCAGTGTGTCGTCGTCGGCCGAGCCGTTGATCGTCAGTTCGTCGGTGCCCCCGTTGCCGTCGTCGATGCCGATCCGCCCCGGCTTCCAGAGTGTCTCCGCCGTGCCCAGGGCGTTCCTGTTCCGGCCGAGTTGCCACGCCCCGGGCAGGGCCTCGACGACGAACGTGTCGTTGTCGGTCGAGCCGTTGATCTCAAGCGCATACGCCTCCTGGCCGTTGTTGTCGTAGCCGGCGAGTTCCATGTAGTTGTACGTGATGGTCTTGTCGACCGATCCGTTGTCGCCGACGTCGATCTTGACCTGGAAGCAGCCCGGCCGGTTGGGGTCCGGCGCGATCACGAACCGATCGGGGTTGCCGTCGTCGGCGGCGCTCGCGTCCGCGTCGGCGACCGAGAGGTCCTCCCCCGTGGTCCGGCTTCCCACGTAGAAGTGTTGTATGAAGATCGGCTTGTCTTCGTCATCCGTACCGTTTGGCTCCAGTGCCGTGTCGAAGGGGTCGCGGAGTCCGTCGGGCTGGTTGGTCGCATGATAGGTCCTGGCCACCAGCCGGTAGTAGCCGTCGGCGAGTTCGTCGTTCCATGCCGACTTGTCGATGCCGAACCGCAGCGAGTTGGTGCCGATCTTGTATCCGTCGAGCCGGCTGTAGACCGGATCGGGCGAGGTCGGCCGCTGGGTGAATTCGAGCACCAGCGGCACGTCGGTGTAGGTGCCGTCGACGGTGCTGCAATACGAGAGTTCCCAGTTGTCCGGGTCGTCGACCGGGCCGGTGGTGGCCACCTCGTAATCGGTCTCCCCTTGGTTGAGTTGCCAGGTGCTGGTCTTGAAGACGCTGGCCAGCTCGACGGTGAAGTGCGTCGGGTCGTCGGACAATTCGTCGGCCGATTGGCGGATGCCGGCGATCCGCGGCGGGGCGATCGTCTCGGTGACTGCGCGGGCCGCGTTGAGCCGACCGGCCCCCAACATGCGGTCGAGGCCGACCATGGACGGCACCTCATCGGGCGTCTGCCCGTCGGCATAGAAGCCGGCGTTGGCCTCGTCGATCGGGTCGGTGGTGCCGATCAGTTGGGCCGCCACCTTGTCGAGGGACCAACTCGAGTTCTGCGACCGGATCAAGGCGGCCACGCCCGAGACCGCCGGCGCGGCGAGACTGCTGCCCGAGTCACTCGTGTACCCGCCGCCTTTGTCGGTCGAGTAGACGCCCACGCCCGGTGCGGCCAGGTCGACCCCGTAGCCCCAGTTGCTCCCCGAATTCTCATTGACGAACCACTTCTCGTCGAACCGATCCGTGCCCGCCACGAAAAGCACTTGGTCGTAGTTCTCGCGTTCGGCTCCAAAGTCCTCACCGTTTCCGGCCGAGTTGACGTGCAGAATGCCCGCCACGTAGTTGGCGTCTAGCTCGTCTCGATAGTCAGTGAAGTACGTGTCGCCGGAGAGGGTCGCACCGGCGCTGACGTTGATGACGTCGGCCCCGGCGGTGCGGGCGTCCTCGAGCTTCTCCACCAGATCATAGGCGTCGCCGGTGTCGATGCCGTCTAAGGCGACGATCTCCGCCTCGCCGGCGACGCCCGCGACGCCGGTGGAGTTGTTGATCTCGGCGGCGATGATCCCCGCCATCTGTGTTCCGTGGCCGATGCGGTCGTCGTCGCCACCGGAACGGACGTTCGCATCGAGGTCGGTGTGATTTGCGTCCACCCCCGTATCGATCACCGCCACGGCAACGCCGTCTCCACCCCATGATGGAGTCGTCTGATCCTGGAACCAGTCCCACGCCCCCGGGGCCTGGATGCGATCGAGATGGTAGCGATTATCGTCCCAGGGATCGAGGTTCGCGAACTGCGGATCGTTCGGTTCGGTCCAACCGGCGCTCAACAGGCAGCGGTGCTCCAGCGGCTCAAAACGAAGGTTGCGAGTGAGCCCACAACGATGCGAGCTACGATTGTTGGGCCTATCGCCCCCCCCCCGAGAGAAGAGTGTTCACGCGACGCAACGACATGGCTTGTCCTCTTGGTGCTTGCACGATTTCAACTCCGCACGGAGAGAATCCGCGCGGACGATTCACGTTTCTCCCCCAATCGTGGCGGCACGGCAGAGCACAACGCCAACATCGGAGAAACCAGTTCGGTTAGGGTGATGGTACCGGTTGTGCGAGACGTTGTCAAGGAATGGTCGTCACGGGACAAGCGAGTGTTCGTCGACCCTACCCCAACCCATGCTTCGCCAGCCGATCGCGAAACGTCGACGGCTTCATTCCCAGCGCTGCCGCGGCGGCCGTCTTGTTGCCGCCGGAATCGCGCAGGGCGTTTTCTAGCAGCGTGCGTTCGGTCTGGTCCATCGTGGCGTGGAAGTCGCCGGGGATGGCCGTGGGGCCGTTGGCGGAACTGCCGGCAAGGCCGCCGGTTTCGGCGGAGAGCAGGTCGGCGGTGATCTCGCCGGAGCCGACCAAGAAGGCACGCTCGAGCGCGTGGGTCAACTCGCGGACGTTGCCCGGCCAGTCGTGGGCCGAGAGACGCTCGATCGCCTCGGGCGTGATCCGGTACTTGCGGCCCTTGGCGACCTGTTCGAGCAGATACTCGGCCAACAGCGGCACGTCTTCGCGGCGTTCACGCAGCGGGGGGATGTTGATCCGCAGGACGTCGAGCCGGTAGTAGAGGTCTTCGCGGAACGTGCCCTCGCGGATTTTTTCCAGCAGGCTCCGCTTGGTCGAGGCCACGATCCGCACGTCGGCCTTGATCGGCGTGGTGCCACCGACCCGCTCGTAGACCTTCTCTTCGATCGCACGCAGCAGCTTGGCCTGGTGTTCGAGCGGGATGTCGTCGACGTCGTCCAGATAGAGCGTGCCGCCTTCGGCCAGGTCGAAGCGGCCTTTGCGCCGCTGATCGGCGCCGGTGAACGAGCCGCGTTCGTGGCCGTAGAGTTCGCTTTCGATCAACTGCGGGGGAAACAACGTGCAGCCGACTTTGACGTAGGGAAACTTGTTGCGGTGCGACGTGCGGTGGATGACCGTCGAGATCAGGTCCTTGCCCACGCCCGTTTCGCCGCAGAGCAGCACGTTGGCGTCGGACTTGGCACAGATCTCGACCATCCGCTTGACCTGCACGATGCCCGGGCTGCGGCCGACGACCTTCTGATGGCGGTCTTCGGCAGAAGCCTCCGCAGACGACTCCTCAGCGGCGGGGACCTCGGCAGCCGCTTGCCGGCGCCGCTCGATGCGCTTCAGCAGCGGGAAGACGTCTTCGTTGCGAAACGGCTTGGTGAGAAAGTCGAACGCGCCGAGTTTGACCGCATCGACCGCCACCGGGATGCTGCCGTAGGCGGTCATCATGATCACTTCGACGTTGGCCAGCGGGCCTTGTTTGATGTGCTTGAGCAGCTCGAGGCCGTCGATCTTGGGCATCTTCAGATCGGTCACCACGACGTCGAACGGCACCTCCTCGAGCATGCCGATGGCCTCTTCGCCGTCGCCGGCCGAAAGCACTTCGTAACCCTGGCCCGCCAGATCGTCGGCCAGGGTGACGCATTTGATCTTCTCGTCGTCGACGACCAGAATTCTCATTGTGGGATTCTCATCGGGCGGTTCTCATGCCGGGATTCTCATCGGCAGGTCTTACTCCGTGGATGCCGCAGTCATTACATCGGCCCGGTTCAACACCACGGTGAAGGTAGTTCCCTGGTTGAGCGTGCTGCGGACGTTGATCCGACCGCCCATCTCGGAGATCAACATGCGGCAGAGCCCCAGCCCCAGGCCCGTACCGCCGGAGTCGGCCCGGGTCGTGAAAAACGGCTCAAAGACCTTCTCCAACTGCGACGGGGGGATGCCCACGCCCGTATCGCTGACGTCGACCGCTACCGAGTCCATGCGATCGTCGTCCTTACGTCCCAGGGCGCGGGTTCGCAGCGTGAGCTTGCCTCCGTCGGGCATGGCCGCCAGGGCGTTGGCGCAGAGGTTGAAGAGCACTTCCTGCAGCGTATACGGATCGCCCTGCACCGGCGGCACGGTGCCGAGCATGGTGGCGATGCCGATGTTCGCCTCGTGTCTGGTTCCCAATACCTTCAACGTGCTCTCGACCGCCTGGTTGACGTCGGTGTTTTGCAGCGTGACGCCGCGCGGCCGGGCGAAGGCCTGGACTCGTTTGGCCGTGCGTTCGATTCGCGTCAAGGCCTCGGTCATCAGTTGTACGTATTCGCTCAGCCGGGGATCGTCCTGCACGTGGTCGCCGATCCGTTGCAGGCAGTTCTGCATGCCGTCCAATGGGTTGGCGATCTGATGGGCAATGCCGGCGACCAACTGGCCGATGCCAAGCATCTTCTCCTTTTGGCGAAGCTCGGCGTGTGCCCGATCGACGTAGCTGCGGATCGACGTGGTGAAGTAGACGGTAATCCAGAGTGTGCTGGAGAAGGCCAGGAACAGGCCAAACAAATCGAGTCTCTCGGTCGGCGCCGCGTGGTCGAGCGACTGCATCGGACGGGGTGGAAACCAATCGAAGTACTCCAGCAACAACACGCCCCCGACCAACAGCGATGCCATGCCGGCCACCAGGTAGGGGGTCCCTCGGGGCAGATACATCCCAGCGATGATCATGTGGAACACAAAGAAGAACAGAAACGGGTTGTGTGGCAGGTCGGCGAAGTACAGCAAGCCGGTCAGGGCGATCAGGTCCAAGGTAATTTGGAGGAAGATGTTCCGCTGCACGTCCCTCTCACGAGTGGGTCCGGCCCGCTGGCCAAGGCGGAACAACACGTTGTAGCAGACCATCGCGCAGCCGATGCCGTACAGTGGCAGCGGATTCTCGACGATCGGCCGGACCCATGAGGCCAGGAAGATCACCACGAAGACCGACACACACGCCAGCCATCGCACGGAGACCAGCCATCGAGCTCCTTCGGGGGGTAGTGTCATGGTTCAGAAGGCATCAATCCCGGTCACTCTTGCCCCGCCAGAGAAGCCGGCCATGGAAACTCGGCGGCCGGCTTTGGCGGCGGCATCGCTAGGCAGCGGCCGCCGAATAGTAGATCGTAGGCTTTGTTCATCCCGGCGGCAAGTCGGACGCTGCGTCGGCAGCGGGGGCGGATTTCGAGCTGTCGAACAGCTTCAGCAGATTCGGCAGCAGCACCAGGTCGCCGACCAGCGCAGCGGCCATGGCGACACTGGCCAACAGCCCGAAATGGTGCATGGGGCGGAAGTCGGCCAGCAGGAAGATGCCGAAGCCCAGGCAGTTGACGATCGAGGTGAGCACGATCGGCCGGCCGACGTCGCCGAACGTGTCGTGCAGGGCCGCGTCGGTGTCGGCCCCTTCGAGCCGCCGTCGGCGGTAGTGCATCACGAAGTGTACGGTGTCGTTGAGCCCGACGCCCAGTGCCACGGTGGTCACCATCGCCGAGCCGGAATTCAACGGCACGCCCAAGATGCCCATCAGGGCGAAGACCACCAGCACCGGGAAGGCGTTTGGCAGAAACGCGATCAACGTCAGCCTCAGCGATCGAAACAACACGGCGCACAACAGCGACATCATCAACGTGGCCAGGGCCACACCTCGCGTGATCCCTCCGACCAGCCCTTCGGAGAGTTCGACCGTGTTGACCGCCGTGCCGGTGCAGATGCAGTCGAAGCGTTCTCCAGGCAACGCCTGGCGGACGTCGTCGACCAGCGGGCCGAAGCCGGTACCCGGGTCGTAAACCATGAAGGTAATCCGCACGGCCCCTTCGCCGGCCCTATCTTGCATCCAGTCTTTGAAGGTCCTTTTGTAGGCGATTCGGCGCTTGATGCTCTTCCACACTTCCCACAGATTCCACTGAAGTTTGACCTGAGGCCCGCCGTCGCGAACGTCCATGGTCGAGATCACCTTGCGGACCTCGGGCCGAGCTTCCTCGCCGCCGATCGCCTCTTGGAACGACTTCGCCAGCGCGAGATCCTCGGGCGTCAGGTCTTTCTCGCCCGTCAGGCTTTGGCGCGTCTCGTTCGGGATCAGCACCACGTCGATGATGTACAGCCCGAACTTCCGGGCGGCAAAGTGGTCCAATGCCTGGGTGACGCGGAACTTCTTCTGGAAGAACGCGTAAGGATCGACGTCGACGTTCACGCGGGACGCACAGCAACCCATCACCACCAAGCCCACCAGCAGCGCGACGAATAGGGCGCGCGGGCGGCGTACCAGCATCGGATGCCAACGCTGCAGCCTCTCGGGCGCCAAGAGAGTCCCCGGCGCCGCACGAAACGGCGCCGACACCATCCACACCAAAAAAGCCCCCAGGAAGGCCAGCACGGCGCCGGCGAACAGTTCGATGCCCAATTCGCGCGCCGGGCCGAGTTCGTTGAATGCCAGCATCAGGAACCCGATGCCGGTGACCATCGCGGCTCCCAAGCAGGGCACGGCCACCCAGCGGATGAAATGGGCCGGATCGTGGGCCGTATCGACGGTGCCTGCGTCGAGTGTGTGGTGGCGAGCGGAGTAGTAGTGGGAAAAATGGACCGTGGTGGCAATGATAATCACCATCATCAAGGTCGGCCCGCCGACGGTGACCACGTTGAGCGTCCAGCCGGCCGCCGCCACGCCGCCGAGCATCACCGCCACGCCCCAGCCTCCGCCGAGGATCGCCACGGCCACGGCCGCCACGGAACGGAACCCGGCCCCCAAAGCCAGCAGCGTCAGCAGCAGCGAGAGCGGCACGATGGTGATCACCACCCGCCGCGCGATCGACTCCAACTCGTGTTGGATCACGATCCCGCCGACCATGTGGAACGTGACGTCGTCGCGGCCGTACTTGTCGAGCGCGGCATAGGCGCCGGTGACCACGCGCCTGCGGCGGCTGTCGATCTGTTGCCGTTGGGCCTCCTTGTCCAGCGTCGGGTCGACGCTGCCGTCAACCAGGATGAAATCGACCAGCGTGCGGTCAGGAGCGTCCGACGAAAGGCCGACGTCGTCGTAGAGCGTGCCGCGGTAGAGCGCGTAAGGATCGTCCTTCCCTTCGTCGGGCGGGCGCAGCATCGTCGTCAGCGGCACGCCCTCGACGTCGCCGGCGATCAGCGAAACGTCGATCACCTGCTGCAAGCCGTCGATGGCCAGCAAGTCCTCGCGAAACTGCCGCATCCACTCGACGTCGTCGTCGCGGACCGCACGATGGAACTGCATCGCGATGGCCACCGTGTCGGCGTATTCGTAGTGCTCGGCGAAGCGGCCCCAGTCGCGTACGGAACTGGCCGGCAGCCATCGTTCGGGCGAGTCGTTGACCGAGAGTCGCAGCGCCAAGCAGAATCCCACGGCCACGGCCGCCAGACCCACCGTACACGTGAGCCATCGCCGTCGGTAAAGAAGTTTCAGCAGCGATTCGAGCATGATGGGTGCCGTCGGCCCGGCAGCCGGGGGGAGACTACTGCCGGAGATATCAGCCGGGTTTTCCTGTGGGGGACTCCCTAGAGCGGCTCTTCCCCCAGCAGGATCGTCGCCGTCCGCTTCGTCAAATCCAGGGTTACGACGACGTAGTCGCCGACTTCGGCACCGTGTTCGCGCATGAACGCGCCCAATCCCCAGGCGCGGCCCTTCTTGGTGGCCAACGTGCCCACTTCGCGGCCGTCGGCGTCGAGCAGGCGGAACCGTCCGCGAACCGTCGACTTCAACGCGGCCGGGATGGTGATCACCGCGTAGGTGCTGGCCGCCTTCGAGAGGCGGTAGCTCAGCCAGACCTTGCCGTCTTTGGTCTGGCCGTGGTCGTCGAGCACGCGGTGGGTGAGCCGTTTGGCGCGGCGCTGGGCGATCAGCGAGTCGACCTGGTTCTGAGCCACTTTGGCGCCGAGCAGCCCGTAGACGCTGTGGCCGTATTGGGCAATCACCGGCGACCAGGAAACGAACGCGTGGAAGCTGAAGCGATTCATGCCGCCGGCCACGCAGAGGTCTTCCATCTCGCCGCGTTCCATCACCGGGCCGTTTTCCTTCAATACGCGGACCAACTCGGCCTCGACGCCGGTAAGCGATTGTTGCCAGTCGCGCGGCGGGTCGGCGATGATCCGCTTGCCTTTGACGTGCACGTCGGGCATTTGGCGGCAATACTCCAAGAGCACGTTCTCCGGCGGCGGCTCCTTCCACAGCCGCCGGTTGCGCCCCATCGCTGCGCGCATCTGGACGACGGTAACCTCGGGCGCCACCGAGAGGATCTTGTCGATCGCCTTGGGCAGCCCGTGCCTGGCCACCGGCAACAGACGGAACCACCCGGACCGCTTGTCGAGCCACGAAAACCCGTCGATCAACGTCAACGTTTGCACCACCAGATCGCGGTCGACACAGCCGGGGAATTTCTCGGAGACGGCCTGCCGAACCGTCTCGACGGTGGCCACACCGTGGAAGTAGATCTCCTTCTTGGCCAGATCGACGATAGCCACCGTGGCGTCGACCTGATCGGGATGCACGGCGAGCCGATCGAAGCGGGGGCCGTTGGATTCCCGCCTGCCCGTCTCGACCTTGACGATCTGAAAGCGCGGCACCCGACCCAGGAGTTTGGCGCCGGCGATCACGCTCTCCAGACGCATGCCGATCTTCGTCAGCCCCTTCTCGGCGAACTCCGCCTCCACGTCTCGCGCCGAACTGGGCAGCCGCTGGCCGATCAGCGCCAACGCGCGATCCATCGACGGTGCCAGCAGCGAGGCCACGTCCTGTGGCTTGCGGGTCAGCTTGGCGCAAACCTGCCGGATACGCTCTCGGGTGACCCCGAAGCGATCGCCGATTTCGGTCAGCGTGTGGGGTCGGCCGTCCTCCCAGCCGTAGTAGCCGATTAGGATCTCGCGGTTGCGCGCGTACGGGGTGGCGCCGAAGATCTGGATCAACTCCTCTTCGAGCGTCGCGCTGGGCATCGCCTCGATGCGGTCGGCCAGCCGACGTACCTGAAGCGTGGTGTAAGGCGGATCCGGGGGATCGGCGTTGCGGCGGAGCAACCCCGTGGCCAGTTCGGCCGCGGTTTGGGCCTCCACGTCGAGTTCTCGAATCGCCTCCGCAAAGCGCGGGTCCCGGCAACCGACCGCCTTGGCCGCCGGCAGCTTGGCCAGCCGCCCGGCCGCTGCCGTCAATTCCTCGCTCAGGCAAGTAGCCCCCAAAGCCGCAAACGCGCCCGTACCCTGCCGCCCTCGATAGGACTCCAGCGCACTGAGTAGATCGACCAGGCAACGTGGCCCGAACGCTCGAATCGCCAACACTTCGCCGATGGTGTAATCACCCAATCGCGAGGGGTCGTCTTCCAGCCCCTGCTTGGCCAGGCAACGTCGCGTGCGGTTCTCCAGCCGTAGATCCTCCAACTTCAACGACCGAAGGGGCCGGGGGAAATGGCGATGCTGGAATGCCTTTCGTGCGTGATACGTGCCCACCCGATCGATGATCACGCCGGCCAACTCGAGGAGCGTCTCCTCCGAGAAGCGATCCCAAACCGACTCGTCCAGGTCGCAAAGTCTCAGCTTCGCGTTGCCTTTCTTGCGGCGCAAGTGCTCGGGAATCGGCTCCATGAGCAGTTCCCGTAGCGTCTCCGGGGCCAGACGCTCAGCCTGGCGTGGGTATCGATTCGTCACTCTTGGGGTAGCCACTTCTTTGCCCTCCGTGGGCCGCCGAAACTCGACCGCCGTGAGTGCATTGTAGCTGAATCCGGCACCTATGAAAAGGGGGTGGCGATAAATAGAAGTCGTGGCGGGGTTCCGCCTCCCCTCTTCATGACGGCATCGCCACGATGTGCGGTTGCCCCGCGGTAGTCTGCCTATCGCGACAACACCAGCCGCTGCCGGCCTTTAGACACCCTCACGCCCACGAGCGTCGCACGGCCCTGGCTATCGACGGTGACTTTGCCAGACTGGACACCTTTCCCATTGGTAAGCGCCCTGCTGAACCATTGGACACTTTGGCCCGGAAGAGGGGAGAAATGCTGCATCCGACGGGGGGTCACGTCGACCGTGCAATCGTCCTTTGGCGCCGAGGCGATCAGCCCCACGGTCATCTCCCAACGGTCGGGCCGATCGACCACGTCGTCGGTTTTCCAGAATAGGTAGAGATTCACCTGCCCTTCGGCGTCGCCGTCGGCCGGATCGCCGTTGCCCGGTTTGTCGTCGAGGCTGCAACGGGTGAACGCCGGCAGGCTGCGGTCGGTACGCAGGTCCATCGGCATCGCGCGGTCGTCGGTCGAGATCGGCAGCCGTGCGCGTTGGCCGTGGCCGGACTGACCCCACACGAAGATGTGCGGTTGTCGTGTGTCTTGCAGGGCCCGATAGAACTCGACCGCTTGCTCCCAGCCGATGGCGCCGTCGTTCTTGCCGTTGGAAAAGCAGATCAGGCCAACGCCTTTCTCGGGGTGCTTCCGCAGATACCAGGCGTCGTTGAAGTGGTCCCAGACCGGGGTGCCGTCCTCGAACTCTACGGCCCACGACTGTGGCCCGTAGACACGCTCGTAAGAGCCCTTGAAGTGCGGCGTCTTGGCCGGATTGTGCACGCCCACCCAACCGGTGGCCCAGGCGATGCGGTCGGGGTAGCGGATGGCGAGCATCGGTGCGCCGGAACCGCCCATCGAATTGCCGGCCACGTGGATCTGGGCAACGTCGACCTTCCAGCGTGTGGTCACGAAGGCCACGAAGTCGAACAGGCGGCGCTGGGAATACGGTCGCACGACGCCTTGCTTCCATGTCTGCTCGTGTGGCGGACCGTCGAAGTAGCGCTCGTGATAGCCGGTCCACCAATCGTACGGGATCTGGTTCGAGGCGATCAGCAAGTGCCCTTGTTCGGCCTGGTACCACCACCCGTAGCCGCCGTTGAGACTCCCTCCCCAGCAGTGCAGATGAATGCCCACGCCGGCCGGCTTCGCCGAGTTCGGCGGCACGCCGACCAGATGGTCGTACAAATTCGGCGGCACGCCGACCAGATAGTCATACGGCTTGCCGGCGACGGCGCAGTTCGGCGGTGCTTCCCACCGTACGAAGTAGAACAGCATCGGCCGCTCGACGTACTGAAAACGCTCGGGCTTCTCGATCCGCTGCAACACGGGCAGCCCCTGGCCGACCATCTCGCGGATCGGCGCTTGCAGCGAATTCGACGGCCCGATCGCCCTGTTCTCTACGCCGTCGACGACCCGCGTCACAGCGTAGAAGGCGTCGCCGGCGCGGGGCGGGTTGTGGGCGCAGATGCCCGTTCCCGGAGCGACCGGTGCTTGGCGGTCTTCGACCACGTATCGCAATGCCATGTCGGCAGGCCGCGGCGAGACGCCGTAGTAATCGGCGTTCCATCCGGAAAGCGGCGGCACCTCGGCGACAGGCTTCAGTCCCTCCAGCGAGTCGATCCGCTGCTCGCTATGGTAGATTCGATAGCGGACCTTCGCCCGCGAGTCCATATCGCGGCGAGCCTTCCGCAATTCGACGGCCGAGATCGTCTCCTGCATCACGGGCGACTCGACTTCGGCAAACGTCAACAGCGTTTGGCCCGCCCGATGACGGGCCGTCAGTTTACCGGCCTGTTGTTCGGCGCCGGCGCTGCGAGCATCGGCCGCGAGCACGCCCAACAGTAGACACGCCGCACACCAGAAAAGAGTGCGCTTGGGGTTCATGATGGGTCCCTTTGCGTTGGACAGGGGCTCGTACCGGGGCCGTCGCTTCTACCCATGCCGGAGTCTATGACCCGCGGGCGGCACCGGTTCTTGAACCGGTGTGGCTCTGCCACGGGGGGTTTGGCAGTGTGACTGCTAATCGGGGATTCCTCGACGACCCCTTGTGACACCATTTTGCCCCGACGCATTGACGATCGCAACCTCTTGGGACTTCGTCCCACCGGTTCGAGAACCGGTGCTACCCCCGATGCCCCTCCCCCGGCGGTGTCAACTTGCTGCGGCGGGGCCTACGACTTGGACGGCAAAGGCACTACAATGGCCGTCGGGCGCAGCACCCCACGAGTCATTCCACGGACGGCCGGACATGTTCTTCTCCATCGACGGCGGCGACGGCACGGGAAAATCGACACAGAGCGAGCTGTTTCGCCGGTGGCTCGGCGAATTGGGCCACGACGTGGTGGCCTGCCGCGATCCCGGCAGCACGCCGCTGGGCGAGGCCGTGCGGGAGTTGCTGCTTAATCGCCACGACCTGGAAATCCATCGCCGCAGCGAAATGTTGCTCTACATGGCCGCTCGAACGCAACTGGTCGAGGAGATCATCCGCCCGGCCGTCGAGCAAGGCAAGACGGTCGTTTCGGATCGTTACCTGCTGGCCAACGTGGTCTATCAGGGCTACGGCGGGGGTTTGGACGTCGAGCAGCTTTGGGACGTGGGCCGCATCGCCACCGGCGGGCTGATGCCCGACTTGACCCTGGTGCTCGACATGCCCGCCGCCGCAGCCGCCGGGCGCATCGACCGGCAACTCGACCGCATGGAGCGACAGGGCGCCGCGTTCCACGCCCGAGTGCGCGAAGGCTTTCTTAGCGAGGCCGCCCGAGCCCCCGATCGGATTGCCGTCATCGACGCGGCCCGCGATATCGCCGACGTCCAAGCCGACCTTCGCACGGCCGCCCAACGCGTGCTCAAGCGGCAATCGTAAACCATAAATCATCCATCCCGAATCATAGATCCAACGCCCCATGGTCTGGCACGGCATCTACGGACACGACGACGTTGTTGAGCAGTTCCGCCGCGCCTTGCGCCGCGGCCGGCTGGCCAGCAGCTTCCTCTTCGCCGGGCCGGCGGGGATCGGCAAACGAACGTTTGCGTTGACGTTTGCCAAGGCGCTGCTCTGTGGCCAGCGGCCCGAAGCGGAATTGGACCCTTGCGGCGTGTGTCCGGCATGTGTGCAGGTGGCGGCCGGCACGCATCCCGACGTGGAGCAAGTGGCCAAGCCGGACGACAAGGCGTTCATCCCCTTGGAACTGCTCATCGGCGACAAGGAACACCGCGGCCGGGAAGGGCTCTGTCATGCGATTTCCTTGAAGCCCTTCATGGGAGGCCGCAAGGTCGCCGTGATCGACGACGCCGACCATCTGAATCCCGAGGGGGCCAACAGTCTGCTGAAGACACTCGAAGAGCCGCCGCCGCGGTCGCTATTGATCCTCATCGGCACCAGCCCGGCCAAGCAACTGCCTACGATTCGCTCGCGTTGCCAATTGGTGCGTTTCCGCCCGCTGGCGACGGAAGTGGTCGCCGAGTTGCTGCTCTCGCAGGGCACGATCACCGACGCCGATGAGGCCCGGCGTTTGGCCGAACACGGCCAAGGCAGCCTCCAACAGGCCCTCGAGTTGGCCGACCCGGAGTTGCGGGCCTTTCGCGATCGGCTTCACGAACAGTTGGCCGCCGGAGTGCTCGACAGCCTGCGTGCGGCCAAGGCGGTGGCGGCGTTCGTCGACGAGGCAGGCAAGCAGGCCGCGCTGCGACGCGAGCGACTGCGCCGCGTGATCGGATTCGCCACGGAGTTCTATCGCGGCCTATTGCGGGCACAAAACGGTTGCCGGCCGGACAGAAATCCCGGGCTGCGCGGCACGATCGCCCGGGCCGTCGAACACGGCCACCGCAACCGAGAGACCACCGCCGAGTTGCTGCAACGCTGCCTCGACGCCGCCGCCTTGATCGGCCGCAACGTCAACCAGACCACGCTGATCGAATCCTGGCTGGACGACCTGGCGCGAATTCAGTGAAGCCGCAATTGGCGATGGTCTACGGTTCTTGGCTCGGTGCCGGCTCAACTTGCTTTGGCCCCAGGGCGATAGACGCCTGCACCGAATAGGGGCAACTGCATCCGGAACTGCCCTCGGGAATCAGTAGCAAGCCGCCGGCGGGAACGATGTTGATCCAGCAGCCGGGGCGCGTAACGGTCGTCAGCGGAACGTTCTTGCGTCCGCCGTCGGCAATCGGATACATCCGCGGCTGGGCACCGCGTCCGAACAGGCAGGTGGCCGACCCGGAAAGCACGCCGCATCCGCCGCCCGCCCGATCCAACTTGAATTCGACGTCGGCCCCGGTCTTTAGGTCGAACGCCAGCGGCTGCGAATAGACCACGCGGCCGATAATCGCGGGGTGTTGCTCCTGCTCGCCGTGGTCGCCGCCGGTCCGCTTGTCGAAGACGATGTGATCGGTGGTCCATGTCGGCCGTCCGGTGGCCGCCTCGAATGCCGCCAGGTCGTAGCTGGGGTGGTTGCTCTGATTGCGGCTGGAAGCGATCACCAGCACGCCGTCGGAGTGCAGTAGATAGACCATGTGCTCAACCTTCGAGAGGTCGATCTCGTGTTGCCACGCCACCGCGCCGGTCTGCTGATCGAGTGCGATCAGAGACGTGGCGCCCTTGGTGAGGCAAGTCTTCAGCCCCGTGCGGCCGTCGTCGTCGGCCACCGCGGCTGCGGCCCGGCTGGCGATGAAATAGGCGCGATCGGCGTCCAAGGCGATCGTGGGGTTGAGGATCACGCCGTGATCGGCCGACGTCCAAAGCACGCCGCCCGATTGACGATCGAAGCAGAACAACCGCCGGCTGGTGACGATCGGGCGATGGTCGCCGTAGCCGGGAGCCCAGGAGTTGAACGTCAGGGCGTTGTGTGCCGCCGCCGGTCTTCGGGCGCTGCCGATGAGCCGGTTACCGATGTAGCCGACGTAGCCCCAATGCAGCGGCTCGGCCGTGTCGACCCCGGCAGTCTTCTCGTTCTCGGCCGACTCGGCGGCGGGAACCGTCAGTGTGTCGATCCACCGACCGGTCGCCGCATCGATCGCGCGGCACGTATCGTCCACCGCCAAATAGAGCTTGTCGTCGGCCAGCGCCGCCTGGGCACAGTCGCGATTGACCAGTGTGCGTCGGCTGTGCGGAATCGTCAGGTCCCAGAGCGGCGTGCCGTTGTAGGCGTCGACGGCCTTGATCCGATCGTTGCCCACCACGACCAGCCGGCCGTTGACGACCAGCGGGGCCATGGCCCGGTTGTGGCGATCGATCATCGTCCGCGGCCCCGGACGGCCGAACCACTGCAGGTCGACCGGGCCGCTGAGCCGATCGTTGCTACAGGCAGAGTTGCCGGCGTCGGCGTAGAGGTGCGACCACTGGCCTGCCCCTTCCACGGGCCCGCGGCGCAACACGGCCCAGAGGCCGCCCCGCGTTTCGATCTGCCAGGGCTTCTGCGGCGACGGCTTCAGCCAGGCGTCCAGCGCAGCGCGCGCCAGCCGGCCGTCGGTTTGCGGCCGCCCCAGCCACGCCACGCCGCCGCACGGCCGCAGTACGCGGCAAACCTCCGCGGCCGGCGTGGGCAATTCGCCCGTGAAGAGCGTTCGCTCCGAGACGATCAAGTTGGCGAATCCGTCGGTGTAGGGCAGGCGGTCGAGTGGGCTACGGTGGACGGTAACACGCACGCCGTAGACGCCGGCTTCGTCCAGGCGGCGGCGAACAACGTCGACTCTGGCGGCATCAGGCTCGACGCAGACGATCTGCAAGTCGGTCAGGCGGGCCAGTTCCCATGCGAGTTGGCCGCTGGGGCAGCCAAGCACCAGGCAGTAGCCCCGCCGGACACCAGTGCGGCGGACGATCCGTCCGGCCTCGGCGGCGATCGGGCCGGACCGGGCGTCGTTGGGAAACGGCGAAGGGATCTCCCTTGCCTCCATAGGCGCCAGATCGCACGAGGCGTCAAAGGCGTAGACCTCGCTGATGCGCGCCGTCCCGTCCGGCTCACGGACGATCACGTGGAAACGGTATTCCACGCCGGGTTTCAACTCGGAGAGCACGACCGAGTGCGACGTCTTGGGCGTAAGGTCACCGGCCACCTTCGCGGCCGCGCCCGGCCTGGCGTAGGCTAGAACGGCCGCCTCGGGACGTTCGGTTTGCCAGGTGATCACGACGCGATTGGCGGCCAGGTGTTGCACGTGGGGCGTGGCTGGCAGATGCAGCGTCGGCCCGGACGGCGGCTCGGGCGGTGGCTCGGGAGGCGCGGCCGAGTAGAGCCGGGGGGAATACGCGATGAAGAAGAGAATGGGCAACGCGAGGCCGTAGAGTAGCCGTCTCGCTCCGCGAGACGTGGCATCATCTCGCGGAGCGAGATGGCTACATTCACAAGCCAGACGGCAACTCTGCGAAATGCTCACTGAAAACAATGGATCGCTCCTTCATCGGTGCTCACGAACAACCGGCCCGCTGCAATGGCCAGACCGTAGGCCTTGCCTTGCACTGCGGCCTGCCAGGCGATTTCGCCGTCCTCGAGCCGGTAGGCAGCGATCTGCCCGTCGCCGCCGGCCAGCAGCACGTTGCCGGCGAGAATCAACGAGAGGGCGTGCATGCAGGGTTTACGCCACATCCAACAAGCCTCGGCGTCGGCGGCCAGCTTCTTGATCTGCTTGTCGATCTCACCTAACTCGGCGGCAGCCGCTTGTGCACCGGCGACGTCGCGAAGCTGCCGCAGCACCCGGATCTGCTTCTCGACCTCGGCCTTCTGCCCCGTCGCCTCGATACGACGCCGCGCCAAGTCGAGAAACTCTGTGCGGTCCAGCGCCGCCAACTCGTCGGGCGTTTGCACGAACGCCCGCTCGCCACGGGCGACCATGTGTGAGCCACGGAAGAGCACCAGTCGTTGCCGAGTCTTCAGGTCGCTGATTCCCAGGCTGCCCTCGGCCTGGCCGCGGGCCACCAACACGTCGTCGCCCAGCAACGCGTAGCTTCCACTGCGGGAATTCGGATGGAAGATACTCAGCGGCTTGCCCGTACTGCGATCGAACACCGCGGGACTGGTCCGTCCGGAGGGCACATAGAGCCGCGTGTCGGAGGCCATCATGTAGCCCTGCGGCGAGAGGCCGGTGAGCTTGCTCTTGTGGCGTTCGGTGCCGGTGGCGGCGTCCAACACGCAGAAGTACACCCCGTAGTTGGGAAACAGCCCGGCACACAGAAAGGCCGTATCGCCGTCGACCAGCACTCCGCAGCGCAGCGGCCATTGCGAGATCATTCGCCCGTTACCCGGAATGCGGCGATCGGTCGGGCCCGGCCGGTATTTCCAGAGCAGTCGCCCGTCGTCGGCCGCCAGGCAGTAGGCGTGTCCGTCGTCGGAACCGAAGTAGACCTTTCCGGCGGCAACGGTCGGTGCCAGCCGAACGGGGCCTTCCGTGTAGAACGTCCAGCGGACCTCACCCGTGGCGGCGTCGAGGCAGGTGAACTTGTCGGCGGCCGACGAGCCGAAATAGACGTTTCCGCCGGCTACCGCGACGTGCATCGCGCGATCGAAGACGACCGACGGCGTCAGCCGTGCGATCTTGTGATGGAAGTCCTGCTTGGCCGGTTCGGGCCACGCCGGACGGGGGGCGTGGCTTCGATGTACCCAGCCGGGTTGCAGAGGCAGCGAGAGGTTCTCGCTCGTTACGCGTGTCCGCCGATTGTCGCCCCCGAACGTGGGCCAATCGGCGGATCGGCCAGGCGTGGCGGACACCGACCCGATGAGTAGCGAGAGCGATGCCGTTAAGGCAAACGTAGTGGATCGCATGAGGTTTTTTGTCCTCCGCACGGGTCGATGATACGCCCGAAACAAGTCTAGTCCCGGTGAGTGGCCGACTCAAGCCCGCACGCCCGCGTAGACCGCAGGCGCCAACAAGCCTGGTTCCCAAAGCCGAGTAGCCTGGTTCCCAAACTCCGGTTTGGGAACCAAACCCATCGGCAGCGGGTTCCCAAACCGGAGTTTGGGCCCCAGGTGTGTGCTTTTGCTCTGGTTCCCAAACTCCAGTTTGGGAACCAGGGGGCAGCCAGCCGCGCAGGCGACTTGCCCCCCACACCTCGGGGGCATATCTGCCGCTCCCCCTTGGAAGGTCTGGGCGAGCCCGATATATTCGCACGGTAGGTTGAGGCACTACGTCACCCAACGCGCCCCTTCGCACAAAGGAGTTCACGGCATGTCGGTTCCAGGGACCATGGGAAAGATCCTCTTGGTGGATCTGAGCGAACAGCGGATCTCGATCGAAACGCCCGACGACGAGCTCTATCTGAAGTATCTCGGCGGCTATGGGCTGGGTGCCTATTACCTCTACACGCTGCAACCGGCCGGCGTCGATCCGCTGGGGCCGGACGCCCACCTCGGCTTCTTCAACGGGCTGCTGACCGGTACGCCGGGCATCACCTCGAACCGCTACGTGGTCGTCGCCCACAGCCCCAAGACGGGCACCTTCGGCGACGCCAACTCCGGCGGCTCGTTCGGCCCCGCGATGAAGCGGGCCGGATTCGACGGCGTGATCTTCAAAGGCGCTGCCGAGCGGCCCGTCATCCTCGTGCTCGACAACGGCGAAGCCAAGCTGATCCCGGCCGACGATTGGTGGGGCATGGATACGCACCAAGTCGAAGACCGCACTCAGGAACTCTACGGCAAAAAGGCCCGCTCGGCCAGCATCGGCCCTCCGGGCGAACGCATGAGCCTGCTGGCCGCGATCATCAACGACAAGGGCCGGGCCGCCGGGCGCAGCGGGCTGGGCGCCGTGATGGGATCGAAGAAGCTCAAGGCGATTATCGCCGTCGGCGACGCCGAGATCCCGCTGGCCGATCCCGACGGAATGAAGGCGTCGATTACTGCCCATCGCGACTTCCTCAAGGAGCAGGACGCCTTCAAGTTCTTCAAGCAATACGGCACCTCCGGGTTTACCGCCGCCGCCTGTGCGTCGGCCGATACGCCGATCAAGAACTGGGGCGGCGTGCCGGACGACTTTCCCACGGCCAACAAGATCAGCGACGACGCCGTGCTGGCAATCCAGAAGAAGGCGTATGCCTGCTGGCGATGCCCCATCGGCTGTGGCGGACACACGGCCGTCGAAGAAGGGCCTTATCCCTCGGATACGCACAAGCCCGAATATGAAACGCTGGGTGCGTTCGGCACGATGTGTTTGAACGACGACCTGGCCTCGATCAACCTCTGCAACCAGCTCTGCAACCAGTATGGCCTGGATACGATCAGTTGCGGCTGCACGATCGCGTTTGCCATCGAGTGTTTTGAGAACGGCATCCTCACGGCCGAGCAAACCGGCGGGCTGGAGTTGACTTGGGGCAACCACGAAGCGATTGTGGCCGTGATGCGACAGATGGCCGACGGCACCGGCTTCGGAGGCGAGACGCTCGGCAACGGCATGAAGGTGGCCGCCGAGAAGATCGGCAACGGCGCCGAACAGTACGCGATCCACGTCGGCGGCGAGGAGTTGCCGATGCACGACCCGCGGCTGAATCCCAGCCTGGCCACCAGCTACAAGATGGACGCCACGCCGGGCCGCCACACGCAAATGAGCGGCTGGGCGGCCGAAGCCTCGTTCCTGCCCGCCGGGTTGGTGACCGAGGAGTTCGACAAGTACAACTACAGCGGCAAGGGCGACATCCACCGACGCGTTTCGGCCCATCACCATACGTCGTCGGCGGCCGGCATGTGCATGTTCGCCTGGGCCATCCTCAAGGCCGAGTGCCTGCCCGACTCGTTGAAGTACGCCACCGGCCATCCCTTCACGCTCGACGACGTGCAAGAGATCGGCGACCGGATCGCCACGTTGCGGACCGCCTACAACCACCGCGAGGGCATCCGCAACATCGACTTCGCCACGCCCCCGCGTACGATCGGCCAGCCGCCGCTGGAAGGCGGCCCGGTGGCCGGAGTCACCGTTGACCTCGACACGCAGGTCCGCGACTACCTCGAAGCCATCGGCTGGGACACCGAAACCGGCAAGCCCACGAAGGAGACGCTCGAGCGGCTAGGACTGGGTTTTGCCGTGGCTGATTTGCATCCGTGATGGGGTGACGAGGGCTTTGGCGTCGTTGCGTACCACCCGCGATCGACGTGGCGTCCAAACGATGGACGCTTCCGATCCGCCATTGGAAGCAAGCTCTAAACCACTTCGCCAACCTCGACGAGGGCCGCCTGCGCGATCAGATCAGCAACGGTCGCGCCCACGCTGGGCTAACACAGAATACCGTACAGGGCCGATTCTCACTTCACTCCTCCGCCCCGGACCGTCTGGCCTCTCCGGAGGGTTGGCGTCTGTGTTCTTCAGGTACCGCGAGATTCGGGGGGCTGCGCAGGGGAACATAAATGCTGATGCACCGCAGTCCTCCCTGTTGCCGGATCAGGTCCCGGGCATCAACGCCGACCACGTTCCAGCCGGACAAGAGGCGGTGATAAAGTCCCATAGCACGCCCTTGGGCAGACTGGTCTATGCCTGGATACGTCGGAACCAGCAGTGTCCCGTTCGCGAAGATGACGTTCGTGTAGGTCCGAAAGACCCCGTCCCGATTCGTGGGCATGGGAATGCGAATCACCTTTAGTCTCTCACTCCCGACGCGGACCTTGGCAAGGAGTGCCGCATTTCGGTCCAAAACTGCGGCGTTCCTCGGGTCGACGGACTGGGAGTACTTGCCTACAAGAACGGTCTCCGGCGATGTGAAGCACGCGAACATATCGGCGTGCCCCGTTCTCTCACCACGCAGGTGCTCCAAGACTACAATTTGTCGCGATCCAAGACGTTCCACAAGGAAACGTGCCACGGTGTCCGCGTCGTTGCCGACCTCGATATTGGCATTGATCGACTGTGTCGTCGTGACCAGAAGCCCGCGACCGTTGCTCAAGAGGTTACCGCCCTGCCAAAGGAGCGGCGTCTCGATAATGGGCACATCGAACTCGGCCGCGACAGCGGGAGGAACGGCATTGTCCTTGCCGCGCAGCAGCTTTCCATAATTCGGATCAATGACGGCGAGAGTACCATTCGCCCCGTAGACAAACACAGGGCCATAATCCCGTACCCAGATCGTATTCGTCCGGGCCTCCAGGACACGCACGTCGTCGGCCAGCCATTTGTTCTCGCGTGCCAGGCGCAAGACCAGGTCTTCTTCCTTTCTCGGGGAAACGACAAGAACGGGCAGCAGACTGTCGTTCAGATTCGCCATGATCGTTGTGAGAACTGAGGGAAACCGCCGGGCTAGCTTCCCCCCAGCAAGGACGATTGCTTCATGTGATTCAAAATCGGCCGGCAAGCGTTGCTGCAAGAGGGAACCCTCGTTCGCATTCTCAAAGGACCGGATTCCCGGGCCAATGAAGAACTGCCTATTCCAAAGCCTCGCGTAACCGCCGCTCGACCTGAGAAGACGTGGGCCTTCAAGCGTCTCCGCGTTTGCGTCACCCGTTGCCTTCGCTGGCATGCCTGGTTCGAACCCGGCGGTTCTGGTGCGGTCAGGCGGATTCTGGGCTTCGGCACACCGGATTCCATGCGGAATGAGCGTTGCCAGGCCGAGGATCAGTGCCCAGCGAAACCGGCACGCGGAACGTCGCCGATCAGTCACAGTTGTTCGGCGACCGACCAGATGTGGCGCCCGGTTGCGGCGAGATATGCGGTCGCTGACATCGTGTACTCGAGTTCGCTCAAGGGCTTCCATGATCGCCTCCTTGATGTTTCTTCCCAAGGTACAACGGCAACTCTGCCGTAACTATCGTCCCCTCGCGGGTGACACGAATGATCTTGCGGAGAGGGCTCTGCTACTTCATCCAACTGATTCGCACGATCGTTCGTGTTGCGAAGCAACAAGATGACCGCATTTCCTCAAGACATGCGGCCCAGCGGCAGGGCGGCGGTTTGTTCCGTTTGTAGCATCGCGCCAACCGACGTGGGCAGTCGCACGGCCATCACCCACTGGTTCCCAAACTCTAGTTTGGGAACCAGTGGCGTCAATCTCACTGTCACCGACAACTACTCCCTCACCAATCCCGGCACCACCGCGTTGGTCGGCTGGCGGGTGGTGTTGTCGTGGGTGAGGATCTTCGAGGGGCCGATGAAAAACGTGTGGAAGTCGTCGACCACCAGGTTGTAGGTGGGTGCGATGCGGCCCAGCCCGGCCCACTCGACCCGGGCGGAACCGGTAACGCAGTGCATCTGCGTATCTGCAACCAGATCGCGGGCGATCACCCAGCCCTGGCCGTTGACCCAGAAGGCGTGGCCGGCGCTCGATTCGATCGTGCGGCCGTCGGCCAGGATGTGGATCAACCTTTCGGCCGGCCGCTCGGTCGTCTGCAACACGACCTTGAAGTCGAGACAGCCCGTCTCCGGGTGTTGCGAAAGCACGCGATCGCCGACTTGAACCTCCTCGACCGGCACCGTGCCCATGTCCGTCCAGACCGGCGTGCCGGCCGCCAGACACTCGTAGCCTTGCCGTGGCGGCGAAGGTGAAGGCAGAGGCAACGTCGGCGGCACGTAGCTGGGTAACTGCTCGAACTCAGGCATGATCGGGTCGTTGCGGACCAGCATCGTCTGTTGCAGGCGATAGACCGTCTGTTGCGGCTTGCCGTCGGGCAGAAAGACGTCGTTCCGCTCGTTCCACCAATCCCACCACTCCTGGGGCGTCTCCCACGACTCGTCCTGCCCGGTTGCCGCGGTCAATACTTCGATGATCCGCCTGTTGCGGAGCTGCGTCGCCGCATTCAGCCGGGCAACGTTTTGCTCCTGCTCCCAGTTGAACATGCTGGGGTCGGGCTGCCCTGTCATCATGACCCCCGGGCTCCATCCTCTTCCCCATCCGCCGGCCGTCGGCGCGACGAACAGGTTGGGGGTGTCGACCACCGCCACCTCGTTGCGAGCCTGCTGTTCGCGGGTAAGCGTGAAGCGGTAGAATTGCCGACCGCGCGGCGAGAACATCAGTTCCGAGCGGACTTCCAGCGGAGAACTCAACGCCGAAAGCAACAGTGGAACGTAGTCGTCCATCTTCCGCGACGAGAGCGCCTCGGCCGCCGCCTCACGAACCGAAACCCACGGCGAGAAGACGCCCCATCGGGTCAACGTCGCTGCGGCCTCGTGGGCGGAGATGGCTGCCAGCGTGTCGACGGCCGCCAGCGCCGCCGGCTCGCTCACGTTGAACAGTGCCTCTTCGATGGCGGGAACTGCCTCGGGGTCCTCGATCGCCCGCAGCCGCTCGGCGGCCACCTCGCGATTGAGCCGCTTCTCGTGAGCGAATCCGGCGCGGATCTTCTCGAGCTGCTTGCGCCAGCGGGCCAATGCGGTCGAGGTCTCGGCCGCCTGCTGCCGGGCCTCGTAGAGTTCCGCCTCGGTAAGCCAACGCCCGTCGAATAGTTGCAGCCCCAACAGCCGCCGGGCTTCGGCGTTCTCGGGGTCCAAACTGAGCACCCGGCTGAGGTGCGCCCGTCGCTGCTCGGGCAGCTTCCGTTTGGTACACCAGGCGGCCAGTGCCATTTGTCCGGCGACCGTGTCGGCATAGCGCGGGCGGACTTTCCGATAGGGCTCCAGCCACATGTTCTGCGCGGCCGATTCGGAAAACTCGTCGAACTTAATCCACTCGCCCTGGTGCTGCACGTAGCCGCTGTGCCACAGGGCCGGTGCGAAGTCGGGCAGCTTCTCCCGGGCCGCAATCAGCATCGCGTTGCGGACTTCGTCGGACCCCTTCGACTCGTAGATCAGGGCCTTGCCCACCAGCCGGGCGGCCTTGCGGTTTCGCTCCGCCGCCATCTCCCCTCGGGCAGGCGCCGCCGCCAAGATGCTGCCCAGGACAATCAACACCCCGTACGTTACCACACGCCTCATGATCCTCTCCTCCGGTCGAGCCCATGTTGCCGCGGTCAATACAAGAACGGCCCGCAGCAGAGCATTTCGTGTGCCGAAGGGTGGAGGTCGAAGGTGCGCACCTACACGCGTAGTCAGGCACGTGACGTAGCTGAACTGGCAAGAATTCAGACGATTCGGCCGACGCAGGCGAACTTATTGCACGCGTCTGAATTCTTGCGAATTCAGCTACGGCAAATCGCAACGTGGCAACTCATTGGGCGATTCTGCCACACGTGTTCGATTCTGCCGTAGCGGAACGTGCGGTGAGAACAACACGCGAGTTTTTGCCCGGCACGCGGCGGACGATTCGGGTAAGATGAACGTGTCTCCTTTGCATTATGAGACACGTTCAACACGACGCTACGAATCGTGGCAGTCGGCGCAGAGCTTCTTGATCGGAGCCTTCAGCAGGGCCTTGCGCGTCGAGCCGTGGGGCGAGTGACACATCTGGCAATGTTCGATCGGCTCCAGCGGATGCGAGTGGACCAACTCGAACTCGACCTCTTCGTGGCACTTGAAACAGGCCTCGTGCGACAGCAGGTCGCCCACGGCGATGCGGCCGTCTTGCTCTTTGGTTTCGTGACAGTCGGCGCAACGCTTGTTGCGGCGGATCGGGTGGCTATGGACCAGCGGCCAACCGTCCGGGCCGCCGGGATCGTCGGCCGTGCGGCCGACGAACACCTCGACTTTTCTTTGGCCGATCTGCAGCGTGTTGCGGCCGGAGTAGAGGCTCACCCGGGCGACGCACAGCGGCGGCTCGAAGGCGTCCCAGAGGAATTCTTCGCCGTCGACATCGAGCGTGGCGTCTTTCGTCTTGCAGATCACGTTGAACTCGCCGTCGAGTATCACGGCGTTTGGCGGCGGGTAGATCAACTCGACGCCGTCGGCAATCTTCGGCCAAGCCGGGGCCTCTTCTACCGCTTCTTCGTCGCCTGCGCCCTCTTTGTCGGGCACCGTGGCATCCGGCTTGTCTCCGGTGGGCTCCTCCTCGTCGGGAAATCCCAACGCCAAGCCGGCCACGGCAACGCACGCCACCAACCCCGCAACCACATATCGCATGACGCTCATCCGATGGCTCCGTACTTGCGGGCGAACTTCGCGTCTTCGGCCACTTCGTCGTAGTACTTCGGAAAGATGCCCACGATCACCGCGTCGATCGGCTTGAGGTTGGCGAACGCGTATTTGAACGCCTTCTCCACCGCATACTTGCTCCAGCACTTCCGCCCGGCCGCCAGGATCTTGAAGCCCAGGCAGGGCTTTTCGACCGCCCGGGCGACGGCCGTCATGTCGTCGGGGTCGGATTCCAAGAACGGCTCGCCGACGGTCGTGCGGCCCATCAGTTCCTTTTGCTGATCGCTCGGCCGGGTGACGTAGTGGAAGCAGGTCATGAAGAAGTCGTTCTCCCAGCCTTCGTCGGCCACGCGTTTGATATTGTCCGGGCAGTGCGACGATACGCCCGCCAGCCGGCCCGCGTCCTTGACCTTTTTGACGAAGTCGCGCACCTGCTCGTAGCGTTCCGCACGGAACATGGCGTCGGTCACGCCGCCGTGGTGCACGATGGCGATCGGGTCGGCCTCGTCGATCACCTTCTTCAGCGGCGCGTCGTGTGCCCGTTCGGCGTGCAGGCAGATGGCCTGAATGGCCGAACCCTGCTCGCGGGCCGCCCGTAGCGACTTCACGCCGTTGTCGGTATGGTCGTACTGCCAGGTGTTGATGCCTTCCTGCTCACACTTCAACACGAACTCGACCGTCCGTTCGACGGTAAAATACTCCCGCATCACCCGGGCCATATTCAGCGTCGTATGCGAGTGTCCGCCGATCGGATTCCATCCGGCAATCAGGCGGGTGACGTCGTGCGGCCCCAGCTTGATCGTCGGCAACAGGGGCTGCTTTTCGGGCGGGGGGTCGTCGGCGCGGGCAGCGCTGCTGAGCACCAGCCCCGAGGCCGCGACGCCGGAAGCCTTGGCCAGAAAACTTCTTCGCCCGGCACGTCGAGCATCGTCGTTCCTTTGAGACATTACGAGACTCCTTCAATACGACGAGCTTGCCGGCGACGTTCGCCGGCAAACGGTCTCCTTGATCCTGCAGCGAGATCACTCGGCAGTGATCGCACACACCACAATATGATACCCCACGCCCTTCGGGGCCGAGTCGTTGTCGGCGGGGCCGATTTCGCCGCTGCCGTAGAAGCCGAAGATGGGGGCGTCGCCGGCGGTCTTCTTGAACAAGGCGAGTTCCTGGTCGACCGCGCCGCCCATCTGGCCGCGGCGGCCGCCGCAGTCGAAGGTCAACAGCAGCGTCGGTTTCTTGCCGCCGGCCGCTGCCTCGGCCGCAATGCCGGCCGCGGCGATTACGGCTTCTTTGTCGTCGCCCGGGGCGTTCTTGGCCGAGAAGCCGCACGTGAAATCACCGGTAAGCAGCAGTCCGAGGTTGCACAGCGGAAGCACTCTACCTTTGCAGTAAAGCAGGTCGCCCTTGGCGGCGCCGCCGGCGACGGGAAACTTCTCGCCGAGCACGCTGTTGAGCCCGCCGACCAGCTTGTCGTTCTTTGGAACGTGACAGGCACCAAAGAGCAGCACGACGCGTCCGCCCTCTTCGGGCACGGCCGGCTTCAGGGCCTCGCCGATTTCTTTGCCGCAGGCCTCGTGGGCGTCGCCCTGGACGTCGGCCACGGCGGGCACGGCCTTGATGGCGCCGCCGAGGGCCAGCACGCCGACGGTGCCGGTGTTGCCGTCTTGGGTGATTGGGGCGTAGGCCGAGCAGCCGTAGACGATCTTCGCGTCGAAGACGGAGGTGACGCCGTTGAGCATCGCCTGCTTGCCGTCCGCGCCGCCTTCGACACTGTCGAAGACAATCACGACCTTGGCCTTGAAGTCGCCCAGGGCGGCCTTGGCCGCGGCGGCCGCTTCGGCACCGGCGGCTTCCGGTTCGGCCAGAGCCGAGTATCCGTTGCCGATGGCGATCGACTTCGCGGCAACGGCGTCAAGCGGAGCCGCTGCCAGCGCGGCAAACACGACCAACATTATCGCAACGATCAAGGTTGCGTGGCTCGTGCGACGGATCATGGGGTTTTCTCCTCGGGTTTTGGGATTTCGGGCGGGACGTTTGGAGCGAACGATCAAGAACAACGGGTGGAGCGAATCAGCCGCCGTGGCGGTCGTCTCCAACCCCCAAATCATAGTCCAGATGTGCCACTTGTGCAAATCGCGCAAGCTGCACAGCGTACCGGGACGAGAGGCTTGGGGTTAGGGGCGAGGGATCAGGGGCTAGGGATTAGGGCTAGGGATGAGGGGCTGGGGATTAGGGGCTGGGGGCGCGGCATGCATGACGTCAGGCCGCGGCTTGAGCCTCTGGCGTCTGTCAATTCTCAGGTCCACAATCTGTGGACGAGAGGCAGATCTCATCGCTTGCGTATGCAACGCCGTGCTGAAGTCGCAGCGCACGCTCTTGCAGCGGACCGCCAAACCTTAGCCCCTAATCCCCAGCCCCTGATCCCCAGCACCCAGCTTATCTCCAGCCCCGAATCCCACATCCCACCCGCAGAGGCTATGGCCGGCCTTAGCGCCGACGAGTCACGCCCGCGCAGTTGACAAACGTTGCGCCCGCCCGTTAGAATCAGGGGGTGTATCACCTTTCCGACGGGCGAGATTGCCCGGGGATTCAGTGGCACGCGTCCACGCCTCGATACTCTCCTGCCGACCGGGTTTTTCCCTCCAGAGCGTGGCCCAGGAAGGACTCATTGCGATGGCCTACTTGAAGGTGATTGTCGGTACACAAACGGGCCAGACCTGCGAGCTGCGCTGGCCGAAGTCGGTGTTGGGCCGCCATCCCGACTGCGACGTGTCGATCGACGTCCAAGACGCCAGCCGCCATCACGCGCAGATCCTCTTCCAGCAAGACGCCTGTTTCCTGGAAGACCTCCACAGCCGCAACGGCACCTTCCTGAACGATCGGCAGGTGCTCGGCCAGCGGGAACTCCGCGACGGCGACCGCATTCGCATCAGCGATACGGTGTTTACCTTCCACCGTGGCCAGGAGGTCGACTCGCGCAAGCGCGAGACGATCGCGCCGAAGCGGATCCGGCCGGTGCTGGTCGACGGCGACCGGCCGGACACGCTGGCCCTGCTTTCCGAGCACGACAGCGACGCCACCAGCCGCTCGCACACCGGCTTGCAGGCACAACTGAAGGCCCTGCTGCAGATCACCCAGAACATGCGCAAGACGCTTCGTCTGGACGAAGTTCTTCCGCAGATCCTCGACAGCCTGTTCGTGATTTTCCCGCCGGCCGACCGGGGCTTTGTGGTCTTGTTGAGCGACGACGGCGAGATCGTCCCACGCTGGGCGAAGCTGCGCAGCGGCGAGACGGACGAGCCGGTGCCGATCAGCCGTACGATCCTCCGCCGCGCCTTGGACGCACAAGAGGCGATCCTCTCGGCCGACGCGGTCGACGACGCGCGTTTCAAGAACAGCCAGAGTCTGGCGGAGGTGCCCATCCGTTCGATCCTCTGCGCCCCGCTGATCGACGGTGCCGGGCGTTCGTTCGGCGCGATCCAGATCGACACGACCACCGACCGCGACCGCTTTCGCAAGGAGGATCTCGAGGTCTTGCTGAGCGTGGCCACGCAGGCGTCGATCGCGATCGACAACGCCCGGCTGCACGAAACGTCGCTGCGTCAACGGGCCATCGAGCGCGACCTGGAGGTGGCCGACAAGATCCAGCGGAGCTTTCTGCCGAAACGCCCCCCGCAGCTTGCCGGCTACCAATTCTACGACTACTATCGGCCGGCCAACCACGTCGGCGGCGATTTCTACGACTACGTGCCGCTGGCCGACGGCCGCTTGGCGGTGGTCGTGGCCGACGTGGTCGGGCACGGCCTGGCGGCGGCCATGCTCAGCGCGAATCTCGTGGCCGAGGTTCGCTTCCACCTGCTCAGTACGCCACAGCCGGCCGAGGCAATGAGCCAACTGAACGCACTGCTTGCCGATGAACTGGTCGAAGGACACTTCGTGACCCTCGTGCTGGCCGTGCTCTCGCCCGAGTCGGGCGAGGTCTCGGTAATCAACGCCGGCCACACGTTGCCGATCGTCTGCACGGGCCCCGGGAGTGCGGAGAACATCGACCCGAAGCTGTCGGGCCTGCCGTTAGGCGTGGTCGACGCCACGACGTACGAGGAGACGCAGGTTCAACTGCCACCCGGCGGGCTGATGGCGATCTATACCGACGGCATCAACGAAACGATGGACGACCAGAAACGTATGTACGGTGCCGACCGGATTCGCGGCCAGTTGGCCACCGCGGGCAGCGTGGCCGAAATCGGCCGGCGCGTGATCCACGACGTGCGCAACTTCCTCGGCGATTGCCCCCAGCGCGACGACATGTGCCTGGTCTGCTTCGGCCGGAAGTAACAAAGTAACGCCGGCGAAGCACTAACCCGGCGCGGCGGCTTTGTTGTCTTCCCAAATGGCGAACGTGTTCTTCTCGGTATCGTGGCAGACGGCGAAATACCCCATTCCCGGAACGGGCGTCTTGGGCATGACGATCGTGCCGCCGAGTTGCTCGACCTTGGCCGTGTACTCGTCGACCGAGGGGATCGAGATGTAGTTGATGATCGGTTGCTCGGGGGCCTGTCGCGGCATCATCCCGCCGCCGACGGCCGATTCACCGTCGTCGTCGGTCGTGGCGCTCAGCCAATAGTCCATCGGCCCTTCAACCTTCTCGATCTTCCAGTCGAAAAGGTCTTCATAGAACTTCTTCGCCCGCGGGAGGTCGTCGGCGGGGATCTCGAAATGGCAGATAGTGGGCATGTGTGGTTCTCCGTGCTTGCGGTCGTGGAAATACGGGCCGGACTCCAAAGGGCCGCCATGGCAATCTTCGGAATCTCGAAAAGTGTACATGAGTATAGTGGCCCGCCCCGATTCGGTCAAGAGGGCGTGACGCCTTTTTTCCGATGTGAGTGCGATGACGCGTCACCGCCCGAGATCCCCAATGCAGATCGAGAAAGAAAGCGGCGACGGGCCGCTGCCCGCCCGACGAGTCTCCGTTTTGCGCGCAGCGGTAGTGTCCACATGTCGAAGGCTGTGAACCACAGCCGGAACTAGCTGCCTCAGCAGCGGCGCATCGTGCGGGCGCCGTAGATCTGGCGAAGCTGTGCCTGGTAGCTGACCATCTGGTCGTACTGGCTGCGAAGCATAAGCAGCGCCTGTTCGGCCTGCTGCTCGTCGGCAAATCGCGTAAAGACGTGCCACTTGCGGACCGACTGCTCGTTCGCGTTCAGCACGTAGTCGACGACAAACTCGGCCGTCTCGAGCTGGCCTTCCTGGACCTGGAAGCAGACGTCGGCGTGTCCGGTGGCCGGCGTGAGAACGGCGGTGCCGATGACGAAGAAGTGGTCCATCGACTTGCGGGTGGTGTCTGCCGGCTTGAGGCGCCCGAGCCGGCGAGAAAAATCACGGACCATCTTGGCCCGCCTCGGGTCCGGTACGGCCGGCTTCGCGTCGTCATCCGGCTTCGCATCGTCGGCCGGCGGATCCACAGGTGCGAAACTGGGCGGATCTGCCGCGAGACCCGTGCTGCACGAGATACCCGCCGATAGTACCGCAACCAACGCCAGACCGAAGAAGACACGAGTAAGCATGGCCAATCTCCTCTGTCGAGCTTTGGAGTGCTGCGACTCGTCGCCGCTTGCTCCTTCCATTGGAACAGATACCCAAAGCGATGACAAGTCAACGCACTCCACATACCAACCGAAGCTCGGTCGATTCTACGGCGTCAGAGCGTGGAACGCCACCCCTCTTTCGGGCTGGGCTCAGAGGCGATGGCCGAGCGGCCCCTCCGCGGAGGCCAACTGCTTGCGGAGTCGATCGACGTGCTGGTGAAGCCGATCCAAATCGTGGACGAAACGCTCGACGCGGTCGCATTGCTGCTCCAATCCGGCGAACACGCCGGCGGCCGGCGAGGCGTCTTTCCAGCGATCGGCCATTTGAGCGATCTCGCGGCGCAACCCCCGCCGCAACCGGCCGGTGAACAGCCAAATCAACACCAGGCACCAGAGGCCCAGCCAGAACCCGGCCGAAATGTAGAAGTCGAGCCCAAAGACCGGCACGTTCTCGCCGCCCAGCCAGGAGTCGTAGAAGAAGTTCCTGCCCAATCGATACAGCAACACGCCGAGCATGGCGATCAGGGCCAACTCGTATCGCCATCGAGTGAACCATCCGGTGTGGCGCCGGGCGAGCCGGCCGAGCAACGACTGGAGTTGGCCGGAGGCGTCGGCGACGAAGCTGCCGGCCGCACGGTCGGCCTCGGCGGCCACCACGTCGCGGTTGGTCGCCTCGCGATTAAGCCCGGCCTCGGCGGCGTAACCGTCCAACACCAGCGCGGCTTTGCGCAGCTCGGCCGGGTCCCAACATCCGGCCACGGCCCGGCGGCCGCTTTGTTCGGCGGTGCGCTGCTTGCGGCGTTTGTTCAACGAGCGGGCACCTTGCACGGCACCCCACAGCGCGATCTGTGCCGGCGTGCGTGCCTTCCAAAGCAATCGGCCGGCGATTAGGCCCCCCAGCCCATGATAGAGCCGCAATACCAACGAAAACGGGCTGAATCCCCAACGTGAAACCACCTGGCCCAGCAGCCGACTCTCCCATTGGCGGCGGCAGGTCAACAGTTCGTCTTGCATGTTCTCGGCGAGTTCGGCCGCCAGCGGGGCCCGTTGTTCGTCGATCGCCGTGCGAAGCTGTGCGACCGCCGGCAACTGCGTGTCGATCAACTCGCGGCAGTTCGCCAGGGCCTCGTCGACCAGATCGAGGAAGTTCGCCCGGCGGATCCGCGCCGCGGCCGTACCGGCCAGACGCCTGGTGAGCAGATCGACCAGTTCGGCGAATTGGCCGCGCGGCGCCAGGCCGTTGCGTGCGTCGTCGAGCGCGGCGAGCGAATCGACCAGAAAGAGTTGACCGGTACAGTAGTGTCGCTCGAGCACGGCCCGCCAGTCGTCGCGAACGTCCTCGTCGACGTCGGCGTGGGTCTGCACAAAGACCAGCCGCGCGCCGCCGGCCGCGGCGTCTAACTCGTCGGCCACCCGAGCACTGCGATATTTCTGCTGCGTGGCGGTGACCAACAGCACGTCGCAATGCGGCAACAACCCACGCAGCCGCGCCAAATTACTCCCCCTCTCGTTGCGGGAGAGGGCCGGGGTGAGGGGGCGCTGGTTAACAACCCCGCCTTCCGTTGGAGCCTCTGTTGATGGCACCCGCTGGGTCGGGAAATCCTCCGCGCCCTCATATTCCGACGTGTCCGGATCCGGACAATCGATCAACACCAAGTTGGCCAACACGGGCAGATCCCGATGAACGACGTCAACACTGCCCGGGTCGATTCCCAGCGCTTCCGGCGAGGCGCCGCTGCGGCAAACCATCATCGGCCGTGTGGTGGTGGGGCGGCGGCGTCCGGTCGACACCACTTCTTCGCCCAGCAGGGCGTTGACCAGGGCCGACTTTCCGGTGCCCGTGCCGCCGAGAGTGGCCACGACCAACGGCGCCGCCAGCCGCACTTTCAGGGTCGCGGCCCGCTCGGCAAGCCGGCCGATCAGTGCCTTGGGCGTTTCGGCCGCCTGCCACGGGGGCGCAGCGTCGGCCCAGCGCCGAAGCCTCCCCAATAGGGCGTCGACCTCGGCCAAGAGCTGCAATTGGGCCATTTCGTCGGTTGCCATGAATCAAGGATAGCAGACGCAGGACGCGGCGTCAGTGGTGCCCGACCGCCTTGAGGCAGGGTGAATTGCGCAGTAAACTTGTCTGTTTGGCCCCCTTCTCGACCGCTTCTCCCATGCCGCACGAAACACCGATAGGCATCGATCTGGGTACGACCAATTCGGCCGTTGCGTCGGTCGATGCGTCGGGCCGCTCGGCCGTAATCCCCAACTCCGAGGGGGAGCTTATAACTCCGAGTATCGTGCTTTTCGGCGATCGAGAGGTCGTCGTGGGCAAAGAGGCCCGCAGCGCCACCACGGTCAATCCCGAATTGGTCGTCGAATGGGTCAAACGCGACATGGGCCAGCCGGCCTACAGCCGGCCGATCCGCGGGCAGCAGCTCCCGCCGGAGGTGATTCAGGCCTGCATCTTGCGGAAACTCAACGCCGACGCCACCGGTGCAGTCGGCCCTGGCGGCCGGGCGGTAATTACCGTGCCGGCCTATTTCGACGAGCCGCGGCGCAAGGCGACCGCCGACGCCGGCGAGATGGCCGGCATCGACGTGCTGGATATCGTCAACGAGCCGACCGCCGCCGCTTTGGCCTTCGCCGAGACGCTCGGCTTCCTCTCGCCGACCGGGGCCCCGAAGGAGTCGATGCGGGTGTTGGTCTACGATCTGGGCGGCGGCACGTTCGACGTCACACTGCTGGATTTGGCCCCGGCCAATATCTGCACCCTGGCCACCGACGGCGACGTGCAACTCGGCGGCTACGACTGGGACCAGCGGCTGGCCGACCACGTGGCCGAGGCGTTCGTGCAGACGTATCAGGTCGACCCGCGGCAGGACCCGGCGGCCAACAACCGGCTGCTGGCGGCGGTCACCGAAGCCAAACACACGCTCAGCGCCCGCAGCCGCGCCACGGTTCGGTTCGATCACGCCGGCCAGTCGTTCGAGATGCAGGTCACCCGCGACGAGTTCGCCGAGTTGACGGCCGACCTGCTCGAACGGACCGCCTACACCACGCGTCAGTTGCTCGGCGCGGCAAAGCTCGACTTCCACGACGTCTCGCGCGTGCTGCTGGTGGGCGGGTCGACGCGGATGCCGATGGTCGCCGAGATGTTGCAGCAACTCACCGGCGTGACGCCCGACCATACGGTCAATCCCGACGAGGCCGTCGCCCGCGGGGCCGCGCTCTATGCGGCCTTTCTGCTGGCGAAGCAGGCCGAAGGCGGTTCCCAGGCAACGTACGAGGTCACCAACGTCAACGCTCATAGCCTGGGCATCGAAGGCATCGACCAGGAGACGATGCGGAAGACCAACGTGATCTTGATCCCCCGCAACACGCCGCTGCCGGCGGTGTTTGCCGAGAAGTTCGTCACCAAGAAGCAGGGGCAGCGGTCGATCGTGATCCAGGTGCTCGAAGGCGAGAGTTCTTTGCCCGGCGAGTGTTCGGCCATCGGCCGGACCGTAATCCGCGACCTACCCGACGGGCTTCCCCAGGGCTGGCCGATCGAGGTCACGTTTCGTTACGGCACCAACGGCCGGCTGAGCGTGCACGCGGTGGTGCCGGGCACGCAACAGAACGCGGCGCTGGAGTTGGAACGTACCGTGGGGCTGTCCAACGAAGGCATCGCGCGGTGGAAGCGGCCGGTCGGCGCTTCGGCGGGCTTCGACGCCTTTGAAGAGATGGTGGCCGACGTGTTGGGGCCAGCGACGGCGCAGGCGTCGACGGCCGGCCAACCGCAACCGGCCACGGCGACCGAGGGCGGCCAGCGGTGGTCGGGGCAGAGCGCCGCGGTGCCCCAGGAGGCTTCGGGACCCGGGGCTTCGGCGGCCTCTGCCTCCAGTTCCCCGAATGACACATCTGGGGCATCGCTGCGGTCAGCCACCAGCCACCTTGAGGCCACCAACAACCCGGCCGCCACCAGCCACCCCGAGGCCGATCCGCCCGCACCTGCACCGCCGGCTCGTTCGCCCAACGCCGGTCGGCGAAAGCGGATGCCCCGCGGTGTCGTGATCTTGATCGGCTACGTAACTTCCGCCGTCCTCGGCCTGGGCCTGGGCTATCTGGTGCTGCACCTTTGTCGGCCCGACCGTTTTCCCCTGCCCTGGTAGACAACACGTTGGTAGACAACACGTTGGTAGACAACGCCTTGGTAGACAACAGAACTTCCCCGTTTTTCGACGAGAATCGAACGCGAAATGACCACCCCTGCGACCCCTATTGTCGGCATTGACCTCGGCACGACCTACTCCGTCGTTTCCCGGCTGGACGAACGCGGCCAGCCGGTCACGCTGGTCAACTCCGAAGGCGACCGCGTGACGCCCAGCGTCGTGCTATTCGACGGCGACGACGTGGTGGTAGGCAAAGAGGCGCTGAAGGCAATGGCCACCGAGGCCGACAGCGTGGCCGAATGCTCCAAGCGCGACATGGGCTACCGCGTCTTCCACAAGATCTTCGGCGGACGGCAATATCCGCCAGAGGTGATCGAGGCCTGGATCCTCAACAAGTTGCGCAACGACACCGTCCGCCAGGTGGGGCCGTTTACCAAGGTCGTGGTCACCGTGCCTGCCTATTTCGACGAGGTCCGCCGCAAGGCCACCCAGGACGCCGGCTACATGGCCGGCTTCGAGGTGCTCGACATCATCAACGAGCCGACGGCCGCCGCGGTGGCCTTCGGTTTCCAGCAAGGCTTTCTCAACGAGAAGGGCAGCACGGACCGCCCCCGGCGGATCCTGGTTTACGATCTTGGCGGCGGCACGTTCGACGTCACCGTGATGGAGATTCGCGGCACCGAGTTCGTGGCCCTCTCGACCGACGGCGACGTGCGACTCGGCGGATACGACTGGGACCAGCGGCTGGTCGACCTGGTGGCCGAGAGTTTCATTCGCGAGCACTACGCCGATCCCCGCGAAGACCCCAGCACGGCCGGCAAGCTCTGGCGGGAATGTGAAGACGCCAAGCGGACCCTCTCCGCCCGCGGCAAGGCCTCGGTGGCCTGCGACTACAAAGGCTATTCCTCCCGCGTGGAGGTCACTCGGCAGCAGTTCGAGGAGGCCACCAAAGACCTCGTCGAGCGAACCCGCTTTACCACCGTCAAAACCCTCGAAGCGGCCGGGCTGCAATGGTCGGACCTGGAACGCCTGTTGCTGGTGGGCGGCTCGACACGGATGCCGATGGTCGCCGCCATGCTCGAAGAAGTTTCCGGCATGCCGCCGGACGCCTCGGTAGCCGCCGACGAAGCGGTGGCCCACGGCGCAGCGTTGCGAGCCGGGCTGGTCTTGGCCCAACAGCGCGGCGAGGCCCCCACGTTTGCCATCAAGAACGTCAACTCCCACAGCCTCGGCGTCGTCGGCCGCGACCCACAGACCAACCGCCGCCGCAACGGCATCCTGATCCCCCGCAACACGCCGTTGCCGATCACCGCCAAACGGACCTTCAAGACGTCGAAGGCTAACCAGAAGTCGATCCTGGTCCAGATCGTCGAAGGCGAGAGCCCCTCGGCCGACGACTGCACCCAGATCGGCCGCTGCTCGGTCCGCGACCTGCCGGCCAACCTGCCGGCCCAATCGCCCGTGGCCGTGCTCTTCCACTACGAGCCCAACGGCCGGCTGAAGGTGCAGGTCACCATTCCCAACACCGACCGCACGGTCGAGACCGAGATCGTCCGCGAGAACAGCCTCAGCAAAGAGCACATGGACGGCTGGCGGAAGTTCATCTGCCAGATGGAAGCGACGGATTATCGGTAGCTGAGGTGAACTCGGGTGGCCCCGCCGCTTTTCCGCAGCAAGCGTCGCCACTTCTTCCACATAGTCGGAAAAGCGTCGGGGTTGCGGAGCAACAAGAGGTTTCGCGCCCGATGATATCACCTCCTGTGGCTGCGCCACCCGGACGCTCTTGCGAATCATGTCGGTCATGATGGCAAAGCCCTCTGCGCAAGAGCGGCCGGGCCACCCACGAATCGAGCGAGTTACTTCTCGGAAAAGTCACCCACCGATCGAACCACCGGCGGATTCGCGTCGTTCTCGATCAGCGCAATCACTTCGTCGATCGACACTACGCTCGGATCGCTCTCGTTCGATCGGGCACGATCGGTCAACACCGACCGGCGTAACTCGCGGAGTTGGGGGAGTACTTCCTTCGCCGCGCCGCCGTATTGCTTCAGGCAGTTCAGACAAAACGGCAACCGCCGGCCGAAGCCCCAGCGGTTCGGTTCGACCAACTGAATGCACAACGGCATGCCCTCTCGGATGTGAAGCTCCGAGAGCAGCTTCAACCCGGCCAGACGAACGCCGTCGGCGAACATGATGCCGCTGGGTGGCATCTCGCGGGTGGCGTCGACGATCAACGGCAGGAATTCGGCCAACTGCCGGTCGTCCTCGAGGTTGGCATAGAGATTCTGCAGTTTGCCGCGGGTGCGGCCGTCTTCGTTGGTCAAAATGCTCTTGACCGCCTCGTAAAGCAGGCGGCGATCGACGTCGCCCAACGACGCCACCAACGTGCCGGCGGCCCGGCCGCGCGAACGGTCGAACAGCGCGATGGCCACGGACCGCTGGACCATGTTGCGTGGGTCGGCGGCGTTGCGGCGCGTGGCCAGCTTCAACAAGTCGATCGTCGCCGCCTCGCGCGTCGGCTGATCCATCTCGACGATCGCCGCCACCGCCAGGCATTGCAGCCAAGGATCGTTGGTGGTGAGCAGTTCGCGGAGTTTCACGGCCGTGCTCTGTGCACGCACGCCTTGCCGAGCGATCGCTTCACACGCCCCGTAGCGGGCGTTGGGATCGTCGCTATCGAGCATCGCGCCGAGTTGCTTCGAGAAATCGCCTTCATGGTGAGCCAGACTCTCGGCGGCCCGTTTCCGCACGACCGGCGACCAACTCGACAGCCGCCTAAGCAACTCCGCATCGCTGAGATGATCGTAGCTGGTGCCCCGATCCCAGAAGGTGAAATGGCGGCCGGCAGCGATGACGCCTTCCGTCTCCTTCTCCGAAAGCGGCGGCGACGTGGGCGCCTTCTTGCCGGTGATGTACAGGCTTCGTAGCGGCAACGCGTAGCTCAGTAAATACGCTCCCGTGCTGTCCCATCCGCCGTACGAATGGCCGCCCGAATTGGCCGGCGAGCCTTGGTAGGCGAAACTCCCATCGTACGCCCGGGCGAGGTCGTAGTACCAGGCGGTCTCCTTGAAGTAGGCGGCCGTGGCCACGGGGCCGGCCCGCGACACGCCCGGCATGGCCCAGAGCATGTTGAAGAAGTTGCCCGTGTGGCCCGTTTCGCGCTCGTTGTAGGCGGCGGTCGTCATCCGCGAGAAATAGGCGGTCGCCGTACGATCGCCCAGCAGATCGAAGAGGACGGCGCCGATAGCGTTCTTGCCGTTGTCGTCGTGCTCCATCCACGGGTCGTGGTCGCCGTAAGGGATCGAGCCTTTGTTGACGTACCAGGAGAGAAACCGCCGGGAGTGGGTGATCGCCAGATCGAGCCGCTCGTGTTCGACGCCGGCCTTGCGGGCAAGCACGAGCGACGTGGTCAGCACGAGCCCCGGCTGGTTCATACACCCATAGCCGTTACAAATACCGCTCGGCGCGGCGAACTTGTGTCCCCAAGTACCCACGTTGCTCTGCCCATGGGCGATCTCCAGCGTGATCCGCTGCAAGCCGGGCAGAATCGTCTTATCGCCGGTGGCCAGGTAATACTCGGCGAGAAACAGGTTGGCGTAGCCGTAGTGCCACGAGGCCATATCGACGCGGTGCATTTCGGCGACCTGTTTTGCGTAGCCGGCCAACAGCGGCAGGTACTGCTTGTCGCCGGAGGCCAACAGTGCCAGTGCATTGAGGTTGTTGGGAATCGACACACGATCCAGCCCCTCGGCGGCGATCGCGCGGCAGCCTTGCTCGAAGATCGCGTTGGACTTCGCACAGCCGTAAGGAGCCGTGTCGGCGTAAGCTCCCAGCGTCTTCAGCCGCAGGGCGACCGATTCGGTCTTGCCTTCGCGCCAGCGGAGCAGCGACAACCGGCCGTCTTCGCGCCGCTCTGCAGCGGTGAGTGCTTTGGCGAAGACGATCCGTGCATCGTCGGCGAACGGGCGATCGCCGACGCCGAGAATCACGTCGCCTTCTTCCAGGACCCCGTCGGCGGGCGAGCCGGCAAAGACCCTCGTAATGAGGATCTGCCGGGCGTCGGTCGTGTGATGCCGCCATCCCCAGATCCAGCCGCGGGCGCCGGTCGCGCCGAGCGTCCAATCGTGCGTCGCGTCCGGCTGGCCGCCCTGGGTGAAATCGGGTACGGCCGTCTTGCCCGCCGCGGCGTGGGCGCAATTGGTGGAAACGCAAAACGCACACGCGAGAATCGCGAGCAGGGCCAATCGAATACAGCGGAGCAACATCGGCGTGGGTACCTTTCGGTGGGGAGGAGACGTTCTAAGTACGCCATTGTACCAAGCCACCGACGTCGTTTCATCTTGTAACGGTCGTCGCGCATCGTCGGTGCCACGGCGCATTGTCAGGTCGGCGTTGCCAGAGGAACGCTGAAAACGTTCTACCAACGCCCCTTACAACGACAACACAAACTCCACCAAATCGTCGATCTCCCGCTCGCTCAGCCCGTCGCCGCGGCTGCCCTTGAGGCCGTGGCGGCCTTCTACCAGCAGTTCGCGGACGGTCAGATAGCGGCCGTCGTGCAGGTACGGGGCGGTCCGCCAGACTTCGATTAGCGTGGGCGTGTCGAATTCTTCGCCACGCTGGTCTTCTCTGCGCGTGCCAACGTCGTATGCATCCAGATCGGTATACAACGGCGGCGGATGACAGCGGCGGCAGCCGATCCGGCGGCTGAAAAACAGCTCGCGGCCCCGCTCGGCCGACGCGCTGAGCCGGCCGTCGACCAAGTGAGGGCTGGGCACCGGGCGCAGCGAGTCGAGATAGGCGTCGATGGCCGCCGCTTCCTCCTCTGGCCGGTTGGCAAACAAGATGTGCGTCAGGCCCGAGCGCACCGCGACTTCGGCCGACGGCCGCACGCCTTCGGCCATCGCCGGCGGCGTGCGATGGGAGAAGAGCATGCTCTTGGTGTTCTTCGGATTGCCCACGCCGTCGTTCATCAAGTCCCAATTCAGCCCGTCGATGCGTGCATCGGGATGACAGCTTGCGCAGCTTTGCCATCGCTGATAACAGATCGTGGCGTCGTGAAAGAGCAACTCGCCGCGCCGCTGAATCGTCAACTTCGGCGGCGGCCCCAGGGCGATCGTGCTTTGCGGTCGGCCGTCGGGCGTCTCGAGATCGTGTACCGCCACGCTGTCGCTGAAGTACTGGGCCACGTAGACCTTCGACCCGGCCACGGCGATGCCGCGCGGCCCTTTACCGGAAAGCGCCCGACGTTTCCACAAGCTCTCCCCAAGGCTGATGTAGATCGGCCACACCGCCATCATCGGCCGCATCGTCCGGTAGGCGAAATCGCCCAGCAGGTCCGACGTGTCGATCACGGCCAGTTGATGCGTGCCCGAGAGGCTGACACAGACCTTTTCACCGCCGGCCGCGAAGGCCACGTCGCACGGATTGCCCGCTCCCAGATAGTATTCGTCGACGCCGATTGTGCTGCGGAGTTTCCCGTCCGGCAAGTCAAGGATGCTCACCACGTTGGTGCTGATCCAGCCGGTATTGACCTGCGAGGGAACGCGCTCGAAATTCGAGAGCAGGTGCGTGACCAGCGCGAACTTGCCGTCCGGCGAGACGGCGATTCCCCGCAGGCTGTGGGCACCGTGTGGCATGTCGCGAGTTGTGACGGCGAACGTCTGCGTGTCGATCGACGAAACGGCCGGCGTCACGTCGCCGACGAAGACCTTGTGCGTGCGCACGGCGGGCAGGTGGTTGGCCACCAGCAACGTACGTCCGTCCGGCGTAAGGGCCGCGGCGATCGGCTCGCGTACCACGGCCACCCGCGTGATTTCTTTGCCATCGGCCAGATCGATTACCGAGACGTCGTTGTCGAACCGGTTGCAGACGTAGCCCCGCCGCCCACGGGGGCCGAACACCAGGCCCCCGGCCGTGTGTCCGGCCGAAATCGCTGCAACGCGCCGGCCCGAGGCGGCGTCGAACACGGCCACAACGCTCTTCGCCGCGGCACAACTGACAACGAGTTTCGCGCCGTCCGGCGAAAGCGCGACGTCGGTCGGACGGCCGGGCACCGAGACGCGCCGCGTTATACGGCCCTCGGGCAGCGCGATCCAAGCGACTTGCCGCGCGTCGCTACAGGCCACGTACAGCGTCTTACCGTCGTTCGAGACGGTCAGGGCGGAAGGTCCCAAGTATCGTTCGGCCGCACTCGCGGCAGACCAAAATGCGGTTGCCCACAGCACGGCGGCCCAGATTGCCAGCCCCTGGGGCATCGCTGCGCTTTGCCCCAGCCACCCTCGGAACCCCAGCCGCCCTCGGAACCCCAGCCGCCCTTGGAACCCCAGCCGCCCTCGGGCGGCGAACTCACGAACGCTCAAACTCATATGGAGACTCGGCTGGACGGGTTTGTGTGGGAACGTGTCGGTCTTGCCCGACGCCTTACCCCAACCCCTCTTACGCCAACCCCTTGCGCACCGCCCAGACCGCGGCCTGCGTGCGATCGTCGAGCCCCAGCTTGCGCAGTACGCTTTGGACGTGCTGTTTGACGGTCTCGACGCTGATCTGCAACGAACGGCCAATCTCCACGTTGCTCAGGCCCAAGGCCACGTGGCGCAGGACCTGCATCTCGCGGCGGCTTAGCGGGGCGCAGTCGTCGTCGACCGCCTGGTCGATTTTCATCGCACCGGCGACCTTTCGCAACTCCCCCGCCCGGCAAGGCGACTCGCCCCGGGCAGCGGCCCTGATGGTGGCGAGGATACTCTCTCGCGGCGAGCCCTTCAGCAAGTAGTCGCAGGCCCCCAATGCCACGGCTCGGGCGATGTAGGTGGGATTGTCGTACGTGGAGAACATCACGACCTCGGAGTCGGGCACAAGACTGCGAAGCTCCCGTAGTGTATCCAATCCGTCGACATCGGGCATGCGGATGTCCAACAGAATCACGTCCGGGGTGGTCTTCTGGGCCTTGTCGATCGCCTCCTGGCCGCTGGCGGCCTCGGCAATGATTTCGATCTCCGTGCCGGCCAGCAAACTGACCAGCCCCGTGCGAATTACTTGGTGGTCGTCGCAAACCAACAATCGAATGCTCATTCCGCCCGTCCTGCGAGTAGAAATCCTACAGGGCCTTCGAACGGATCCCCCCAACCGTTGGCCTCAGATGCACACTCCTACCGTCCCGCCAGAATGGTCAACCATACCCCATTTTCTAGCGGGAAGCTCCAAACAATCATGTGTAGTATCTTAGCGTACTGCGCGGCGGGAGAAAACCCCGGGTGACTCCGGTGGGATTGACGTTGTACCGCTGTCGGGCCGCGCGTGATCGTGGCATGGGCTACTGACGGCAGCTTGACCCGCAGTATGGCCCCGATTATCACATGGGCTACCAGGTTACCTCGCCTTCGACTGTCCGACACACAAGGGAGCTTCCACGATGATCGGAATTCGGAAACGTCGCCTTTCAACCGTACTTCGTTGGACGACCCTGTGCCTATTGCCATTACTACTCGGAACACTGCTGGCCGGAGCGCTGCCGGCCGCCTCTGCTGAGGTATCGGACGACGAGTCGCTGGCCGGGGCCGACGGGTCGCTGGCCGGGGCCGATGGGCGGATCGCCCGGCATCGCATGGCCGACGTCTCGGTGGAGGTGCTCGACGCGGCCGGCAAACCGGTGCCGGGGGCCAAGATCAGCGTCGAGCAAACCCGCCATGCGTTTCTCTTCGGCTGCAATATCTTCCGCTGGGGCAGGCTCAACGACGAGAAGCTGGAGGCAGCCTACCGCAAACACTACGCCGAGTTGCTCAACTACGCCACGCTGGGTTTCTACTGGCCGAGCTACGAGCGGCGCCGTGGCGAGCCGATGCACGAATACGCCGAGCAGGTTGCCCGATGGTGCAAGCAGCAGGGCATCACGACCAAAGGCCATCCGCTGGCCTGGAACCACGGCGATCCTGCCTGGCTGCCGGACGACTTCGAAGAGATCCGCCGGCTGCAAATGGCGCGAATCGAAGATTGTGTGTCGCACTTCCCCGGGCTGATCGACCGCTGGGACGTGGTCAACGAGGCGACGCACTTCGATCGCGAAGAATTTGCCAACCGCCGGGCACCAAAACACACGGCGATGTGGGAGAAGGTCGGCCAGATCGAGTTCACCCGGGAGTGTTTCACCCACGCGCGAAAGGCCGGCCCCAAGGCCACGCTGTTGATCAACGACTACCGCACCGACCCGGCCTACGAGCGGGTGATCGAAAAGCTGGTCGACGACGGCGGCCGACGGATGTACCACGTGATCGGCATCCAGAGCCACATGCACGGCGGGGCTTGGAGCAACGAAAAGACCTGGGACGTTTGCCAGCGGTATTCACGTTTTGGCGTTCCGCTGCATTTCACCGAGACCACGATCCTCTCGGTCGACGGCGGCTGGCGTCGCGGACGCGATCGCGAGATGACCACCACGCCGGAAGGTGAGGCCTATCAGGCCCGCGAAGCCGTGCGATTCTATACGATGCTCTTTTCACATCCGTCGGTCGAAGCGATCACCTGGTGGGACTTCAGCGACAACGGCGCCTGGCAGAGCGCTCCGGCCGGCTTCCTGCGCAAAGACATGACGCCGAAGCCGATGTACCACGAGTTGAAGAAGCTGATCAAAGGCAAGTGGTGGACCACCGCCACGCGGCAAACGGCCGACGACGGGAAGGCCGAATTGCGCGGGTTCTTGGGTGATTACCGGGTGATCGTCGACATCCGGGGGAAGAAGACGACGCACGAGGGCTTCACGCTGGCCAAAGGCAAAGAGAATGCTTGGGTGGTGAAGCTACGTTGAGTTTTGGGGAGTCGGGCGATTCACGGCATCGGCCGGGTGTGCCACTGCTTCGCAGAAGCAGTGCCGTCGGCATTCCTCCAGGAAAGCACTGCTTCTGCGAGGCAGTGGCACACGCCAGCTTCCCGCTTCACTACGCGCGATCGTCAGCGATCCGTCGGCGGGCCGTCTTCGTGTCGAATCCATCGGCGTAGCGTCTCCGCGTCGACGTCCTTCTCGATGTGGATCACCGTGCCGTCGAAGAGCACGGCGTCAAAACCCTCCTCCGGCACGTCGCCCAAGGCGGCTGCCGGGTCGTCCGGGTCGAGCGTCAGGTCCTCGGGCTTGGTCCAGGGTACGGCCTTGTCGGGGTCGGCGTCGACGATCATGATCGTGTTGGCCATGCCGTCTCCCCGGGAAATCCAGTCGGCGCTGGGCGGCCTCTCGCCGCCAAAGGGCGTCCCCTCGCCGACGAACACCATCAGCGTCGTCTTCCCGTCGTTCTCCCCGCCGGGCCCAGCGAACACGTCGGGCATCTGCTCGACCAGGCTCATGTTATGTGGGCTGTCCCAGGGCTCGTCGTGATGGAACTCTTTGTAGAGTGCGCGCTGTTCCAGGTCCGGCAGCACCGCAACCCGCCAACTCAGCAGCGGTTTGCCCTCGCCGTCACGGGAGGCGGCGGGGGGAAATGCCTTGCGCTTCATTTCGTACTCTATCATCGCCAGCGCAATCTCGCGGAGACGATACCTCCTTCGCAGCCGCTGCACGTCCTCGCTCGGCGGCGGCGCGTCGGCTGCGGCTTGGGCGCGGGCTTCGTCGGCTTTCTCCTCGGCCTTGGCCGTGTCGGCGTCTGCCTTCTCGTCTTCTCCAATCTGCCGATACGCCTCCGCTCTCACCCGATACCCCGTGGCGTGCTCCGGGGCAATCTCGATCAGCTTGGTGAAATCGGCGATGGCGCTCTCCGGGTCGTCGCGGTTGTAAAGGTGCCGGGAGCCGCGCGCCTCGTAGGCCGAAGCGAAGCTCGGACTCAGTTTGATGGCTTCATCGAGATCCGCTATCGTCTTCTCGTGCTCCTCGTCTCCGTGCGTGAACGCGCGCAGGAAGTAGGCAAGACTACACTCCGGGTCCAGCCGAATTGCCTCGGTATAGTCCGCGGCGGCTTGCTCCGTCTCCCGCTTACTCAAGTTGTAGCAGGTCCCGCGATCCAAATGGGCGTCGCTACACTCCGGATCCAGCCGGATCGCCTCGTCGTACTCTTCGATCGCCTTGTCGAATTCTCCTTTGAGAAAGTGCTCGCGTCCTCGGTCGTGGGCGTCAACGGCCTGCTGCTCCTTCGACGATCCGCAGCCCGGCAAAGTCACCAGGCCGATCAACAGTACAACGCTCACGCAAGACGCTTGCCGCGTATTCATCGTTTTCACCTTTCTGTCGGGTTACGCATTTCGAGCTTCCGGGCTGTGTCCGGGACGTCGTCTGCCGCAGATCAGCGTGACGAGTCCTGCCAGCCCCATGGCCGGCCACTGGATCAGCGGGACGGCGAAAACCGCAAGCTGTGCTTCGGTTTGGCGGTACTCCGGATCCGTGTGGTAGCGATAACAGCATTGCCCCAGGATGCACGGCCCCAAAACCGACGCGGCCGTCACGAGCACCAGCAACAGCCAGGAGGCCCAACGGCAGTCGCCGACCGCCTGGGCGAGCAGTGCGAACATGACGTACGGCCAGATGTAGATCAGCATCCAGAGCAGGCATCCCGCGACGCGCTTCACGTCGAGTCCAAACTCCACGTTGCGTCCGACAGCCCCCAAGACCATGGTTGCCGCCGCGGATAGCAGGCAAACGACAACCGTGATCTTTGCGGCCATTTCTGCAACTCCTGCGGCACGGGCGAGTCCTTGCGGGGACACTCTCCTCGGGCAGTTCGTAGGGATGCGCAAAAGGCACGGCTGCGGGGCCCCGATTCCACGCTCCACCAACGGCACCCTACATCCTTTCCACACCGGCGTCCAGTACTCGATCCGACAATCGGGCAGCGCCCGGCGAACACGGATGACGCTTTCACGCGTAATCCCCGTATCGCGAAGATCGAGACGTCGGAGATTCGATCTGTTCAAACTCCTGATGTTTCCGTATCTTAGGGCTTGTCCGGAAACAACTTCGTCCGCTTCATGGTAGCCATCACACTCCGTGTGATGATTCGCCCGAAGAACTGCGAAGTTGTTTCCGGACAGGCCCTTAGCCGGGCAGTGCCGCTGTCAACCGTACTGCGCCCCACGGCGGTCGCTTTGACGCGGCTGCTTCCCTCCGGAGACGGAAAGGCCTCGTGAGCCGAGAGATGGACCCACAGCAAGAGCAGACCGTCGACGCCATCGCCCGCGTTCTCCACAAATGCCGCAGTCTCCTGTTCGTCACCGGGGCCGGCGTGTCGGCCGATTCGGGCGTGCCGACGTATCGAGGCATCGGGGGGCTCTATGAGGTCGACGTCACCGAAGACGGGCTGCCCATCGAAGAGGTGCTCTCGGGGCCGATGATGCGAGCGAAGCCGGAGTTGACGTGGAAATACCTCGCACGGATTGCCGAAGCGGCAGGCGGAGCCACGTGCAACCGCGCGCACGAGGTGATCGCCAAGATGGAACGCTACTTCCCGCGCGTGTGGACGCTCACGCAAAACGTCGACGGTTTGCACCGCCTGGCCGGCTCCGAGAACGTGATCGAGATCCACGGCAACATGCGCTCGCTGCTCTGTACGGCCTGCACGTTTCACCAATCGGTCGACGACGCGGCGCCGATCGAGGTGCCGCCCTATTGCCCCAACTGCGGCGCGATCCTCCGGCCGGACGTGGTGTTATTCGAGGAGCCGTTGCCGGAGGAGGCCTTGACGCGGCTGCGGCGGGAGTTGGAGACGGGCTTCGGGGCCGTCTTCAGCGTGGGCACCAGCAGCGTGTTTCCGTACATCCAACAGCCGGTCATCGCCGCCCGGCAGACGGGCGTGCCCACCGTCGAGATCAACCCCGCCGAAACCGCGCTGTCCGCATTCGTCGACTACCGCCTGGCCATGGGCGCCGCCGACGCGATGGACGCGATCTGGACGCGGTTTCAACAACTCGGCGCGTAGACGGTAACCGTGAGATCGATGGGTGGCTGGGGGGGGGCGCGGCGGGGGCGGCCGCCGCGAGGACGGAGAAAGGGGATTGGCGGG
>CAYYNP010000030.1:50644-52445 GCA_964472545.1 uncultured Planctomycetaceae bacterium
CCCCCCGGCCCCAACCCCCGCCACCCCACCCAGACCTCAGCCACCCCACCCATCAGTTAGCTTCTTACGGATAGCTTGCTACCGACTACTAGGCCCACCGATACAGTGCAGGCCTGTGGAGCCCGAGCAGCGGGGCCTACTCGACCAGCTTGTAGAACGTCACGCCGCCGCCCTTGTCGGTCAGCCCGGCAAGCTTCGGGCCGAGCGCTTTCATGTGGGGCGTTTGGCCGTGCTGCTTCAGGGCCTCGCCGCTGGCCCAAACTTCGTAGAACATGAACTGCGTCTGGTCGCGGACGTCTTGGTGGAGGATGTAGTGGATGCAGCCTTCTTCCTTGCGGGTCGGCGCGACCATCGAGCCGAGGGCTTCCTTGACGGCGTCTTCCTTGCCTTCCTTGGCCTTGACGCGGGCGACCAGGATCACGGCGTCTTCGGGCATCTCGGCGTGAGGCTTGTCGTCGTCGGCAACGGCTTCGCCTGCCAACAAGGGCCACGCAGCGGCAGCCGCACTGCCGGCCAACAGATGGCGTCGATTGATCTCCATGGTCGTCTCCTTGGGTAATGCGCAGTTCGTGTCGGATCAGTGGCGTTTCACTGGCGTTCTCCCGTCCGTCGGACAGGCTGCCGGCTACGCTACCACAGGCCCTGCTGCGCTTCAAGGCAACCACAGATCGAACCACGGCGCCGACGCAACGATGTGGAGTCCTGTTTCGGTGTGGACCCGGAAAGACTTGGAGGATGCACGGCCTGGGCCTCGAGTGTGCTCATGCTCGGCACGGGTGTGACAGCCGCGGACACGGGCACGCCAAGAAAAGTTTGACAAACCTCCTGGCCTGCGATATAAGGGACGTCATTACCCCCACGATTTCCCCACCAAGACCCACCAGGCAGCGATCATGAACCCTATCAAGACCTTTCTCCCGGCGGTCATCGCCGGGGTGGGGCTACTTGGCATAGCCGCTGAGGCAGCCAGTCCCGTCCCCCTCTTTCAAAGAGATGACTTCCAAGACGGCTCATTGCAGAATTGGGACGGCCAGTCGGTACGAACGAACGTGGCTACCGGAGGCCCCCATGGCGATGGCGACCGCTATCTGCGGGTCGCCCCCAGCCCCGACGGGCACGTTGGCGCGAAGAACCAAGTGCAGTGGGGCGGCCGGCCGTGGCAGGGCGAGATCACCAAGGACTACGTCACCAACGGGATCACCGGCATCGCGGCCGACGTCTACAATTTCGGGCCCGATCCGCTCCATCTGCGAATCCTCTTGACCGGCCATGGCCGTTGGGCGTCGAAAGACCCGCTGATCCTCCCCCCAGATAGCGGGTGGCAGCACACGGTCTTCTGGCTCGACGAAGAACATCTCGTCCAGGTCCAGGGCTCCGAGCCGCTGGTCAACGGATTGCGAGATCTCTCCCGCTACGTGATCCACCACGACCCGGCCCCACCAAGCGGGCATGGGGGCGGTGTGGCAGTCGACGCGGTGCTGGGCATCGACAACATCACGGCCGTCCCCGAGCCCGGCATGCTGGCGCTAATAACCACCAGTGCGCTGTTTGCCGCGGGCGCAGCGTTTCGGCACCGCCGCACTCACAGATTGCCTCTCGACTAGCGATCCGCCGCAGCCAAACCACTCCGCAGAGGGGGGCCTTCTCGCGCATAGCCTCCCAACACCGACCACTCTACGGGAGACTACCCCCCGGACATCGCTCCCATTCCCACTACCCTCAATCCCCTACTCCCTACTCCCAACTCCCTACTTCACACTCACCACCCGCCACTCCCCACTCCCAACTCCCCCCTCCGAAC